>NZ_CP092970.1 GCF_027571405.1 Methylocystis parvus OBBP | reverse complement strand
CAGTGCTGTTCCCCGGAATAACGCTTTTTCACGCGAACCCGGCCTTTAATCGGGAATTATGCCCGATTCTCTTCGCGTCGCAACGGATTTTTGGTTAATGAGAAGTTAACGTCGTTAGTTGCGAGGACCCAAAATATTCGGCACCTGTTAAGCGCATAACCCATTTGATTTCATTCGTTTTTTCTCCGCTCTGCACGGCTGTCAAAGCTTGGCCATGCGAGAGGTTTCAGCTCCGAAAAATTGGAGCGGATTTCGGGATAGCCGGGTGCTTAAGCACCTGGCGGAGGAGTGAACCGCCACACGGGGATCCCCATCTTCCGGGCTTTGTCGGCGAGGTTCTCGACGGTCCCCGATCCCGGGAAGACGATGACCCCGATGGGCAGCGCCTCGAGCATCGCGTCGTTGCGCTTGAAGGGCGCGGCGTTCTTGTGTCGCGTCCACTCCGGTTTGAAGGCGACCTGGGGAACCTTGCGGTTGTCCGCCCAACAGGCGGCGATCCGTTCGGCGCCCTTCGGGCCCGCGCCGTGGAGGAGGACCATGTCCGGGTGCTTCATCCGCACCTTGTCGAGCGTATCCCAGATCCGACGATGATCGTTGCAATCGGCGCCGCCGGCGAATGCGATGCGAGGGCCAGGGGGCAAAAGCACCTGCATCTCGGCGAGTTTCTTGACGTTCAGAAAATCGCGGCTGTCGATCATCGCCGCCGTCAGCGTGCGGTGATTGACCTTTGAGCCGGAGCGGGGACGCCAGACCGAGCCTGTTTCGGCCGCATAGAGTTCCGCGAGATAGTCGCGGAAGAATTCGAAGGCATTGCGACGCTCCACCAGCATCAGCCCTTGCGCGACCAGCCGCCCCAATTCGACCGAGCGGATTTCCGAGGCGTCCTGTTCGGCCTGCGAGCGCCGTTGCGTGGTTTCATTGTCGTCGAGTTCGCGGTCGATGCGATCGGCCTTGCGATGAAAGAGATTAACGAAGGACCGCAGGAGGTCGGGAAGATCGGCCTCAAGTCGGGTGCCGAGAAAGAGGCTCGACAGAGCTTCGACGGCGGACTCAAGAGCGAGGGAGGCGGCGTCCGAAGAGGGCAGGGGACGTGGGTCCGGCTCGTCGTCCAGGGGGCGATAGCCGTGCAACGCGAGTTCATCGAGAAGATGCGAAGAAGGCGATTGGCCTTCATGATCCGGAGCGAGCGGGTCAAAGGGCAGGGAGGCGAATTCATCGTTCATGGCTTGGCTTGGCTCTTTCGCTTGAGGCCGCTCCGATCGCGGCCTGACAGCGATCCCGAGCCACGGGCGGATCGCGCCGCACCCGAAGGGTCGAAGCGAAGCGAAGAACGCTTCCCGATGACTTGTTTGTCGCGCGAGGAATGCCCGAAGCGTGACCGCAGGGCAGGGGAAAGAAGTCGGCGGGGAGCGTTGCGGTAAGCGAGCCGCTTGTGGCGACATCGCTGCTCTCTCGGGCCGGCGCGCGCCCTCTCGAAGAGCCAATGCCGAGGCGTTTGAAAGAGCGCTCCCTCTCAGCGAACCGGCCTCCGGAGAGAATAGGGCAAAGCGTTCGCTCACGGAGAACGGTTGCTTCGCGCGGAACCCGTTGGCGGGCTCAGGCTCGGTCATCCGCGCAGTGGAGCCGTTCCTTCACTGAGAATCGAGATAAGCCCGGTAGCTGAAAACGCGTCCACGCCGACGGCCCGTTATCTCACCGACGATGCCAAGACGCTCAAGATCTGCCAGTGCTGCGTTGACGGTCGGCGCGGTCAACCCCGTGCGCGTGACAAGGTCGTTTGCGGTGGCGAATGGATGGAGCTGGAGCAGGTCGTGAATGCAAGACGCCCCACGCGACCGTTGCCGTCAAGAAATGGATGAATGGTTTCAAACTGGACATGGAGCATGCCGGCTTTGATCAAGGGCGGCAGCCGCGATTGGGTTTCATGGATGAAGCGCTCGAATGCGTCCAGGCAGGCGTCGAGTTCGCTTACGGGCGGCGGAACGAAGAGCGCATTGCCCGGCCGGGTGCCGGCGACGCCAAGATGACGACTGCACTGCTCAACCGTCTCATCAATCACTGCGACATCGTCGAAACCGACAACGAAAGCTGGCGCTTCAAAAACCGCGCCTGAAGTTCCCCGTTCAGGCCGCTGCCATTGTGGGCGTAACTCCGGTCGGGCTACGCCCTCCCTCCGTCACGCCCACAACGGCACAAAACAGACGCCTGAAAAGGGGTCCCTTTTCGGCGCCGATCTGGGGTCCCGGTTCAATGCTGATTGACAGTCGTGTCGCGAAAGGACCCGGTGGGGAGGCCGGAACGCCCCAGCGCCACCAAGTGGCGTTAGGAGCCTCAGGGAAAGTCACAAAATTGCGACTATCCCCGTGCCGCTCCGAACATTAGCTCAACCGTGCCGCGCAACCGCGAAAATATTTTCTCGAGGCACCTCCCATTTGGATCGCCTCAGCCGTCGTCCCTGTAGCGCCGCCAAACGGCGGCGCGTGACCCAACAGAGGACCGAGACATGACCACGATCCAGAAAATTCTTTCCGCCCTGATAGCGGCGGCCCCCTTGGCGCTGGGAGCCGCGTCTCCGGCTTCTGCGGGCAAAACGGAGACGAAGGCGGTTAGGGCTTGCGTTGCTTCGGCGGCGAACCTTCCAGGATTTGTCGCTTGCACCGCGAGCGTCCTGACCGCCGTTGAAGCGACGAAATGCTTCAACAGCGGCTTCAAGGATTGTTTCGGGGAGCACAACGACCTGACCCGGTTCGTTCGCAACAATATCGCCGGGCCTCTAAACGATATCGCGACCGGCCACCTTGGCGGCAGCGACGCGTCTGTCTGGCGTCAGATGGGCCTGCCCGAAATGAAGCTCTTCTGATCTGCAACGTGGCGGCCCCCCGAAATCTTCGGGGGGCCTTGCGCTGCACCGCCGTGAAAACGTCTCAAGACCGCCCCAAGCTCGAAGCGAATTAGTTCGATCTGAGCAGGGCAAGATTATTTAGGAGTCGTCGATGCGTAGCGTTCATCCGATGCTCGCCACCCTTTGCTTACTTGTGCCCCTGCTTGCCGGGTTTCAACCCGCCGACGCTCAGGTGGCTATCGCAATAAGGCCTGTCATCCCCGTTGAGCCCGTCATTGCCCCGATGCCCAGGGTAGGGATAGCGCCTGAGATGCAGCCCTTCTCCAACTTGAGGGAAGTCTTGACGACGCGTTCTCCAATCGGGTTTTTGAACCCGTTTAGGGGAGGGCGCGGCAATCAGGCCGCAGAACTCTCCAACGACAATAAAGCCATCAACCTCGATTGCACGATACAGTTGTTGTACCTAGAGGGTGTTATGCACTTTGTATCATGAATTCTGTGGCGCGCTTGAGCATGAGACAGGCGAAGGCGAGGATGTGAAAGCCTGCAAGGGTTTCCGCATATCGTTCATAATCTTTGACGAGCCGCCTGCATCTGGTCGCCCATGCAAAAGATCGTTCGACCACCCAGCGCTTGGGCAGGAGGACGAAGCCCTTTTTCGCTTCCGAAAGTTTGACGACGCACAGTTCGACGCCCTGCGCTTTCGCAGCGTCGGCTGCCCTGTCCCCCGTGTATCCCTGGTCGACATAGATCAATTCGACGCTCTCGCCGGTCGCCTGCTGCACAGCCTCGGCGAGCTTTCCAACCTCGGCGCGGTCGTCCACATTCGCCGGCGTGACATGAAGCGCCAGCAGATGGCCCAGCGTGTCGACCGCCATATGGAGTTTCGATCCGCGTTTGCGCTTGGCGCCGTCGTAGCCTGCGCGCGGGCCGCTTTCGGGCGTCGAGCGCAAAGTGCGGCTGTCGATGATCGCCGCCGTCGGCTCCTCTTTGCGCCCGGCCGCCAGTCGCAACACCGCACGCAAATCCTGGGCGAGCGCTTCGAACACGCCTGCCGCCATCCAGCGGCGTCCCTGCTGATACACAGCGGACCACGGCGGCAGGTCGTTGGGCATGGCGCGCCAAGCGACGCCGTAGCGAAGCACATAACGCAGGCCGTTGAAAAGCTCGCGCAGCGAATGCTGACGCTGCGGCGCGCTCTCGTCCATCAGCGCCAAATAGGGCGCAACAAGCGACCATTCTTCGTCGCTGACGTCAGACGGATACGGTTTGCGAATCGCAGCCATCCAATTCTATTAATGCAATCAATCGGTAAAGTACATAACACCCTCTAGGCGCAGGCGGTCAACCCTATTTACTCGCGCGGGCAAACGGAATTGAGTTTTGTGGGGATTGACGGCAGCGATGCGCTGTTCAGCTTGCTGCCGATAGCGGCATAAAGGTGCAGTGGTACGGCACGCCTAGACCTAGAGGATGGAACGACCGGTTTTTGGCTTTGCGGTTGGTCAACGCGAACGCCAAACTTGGGGTGGTTTTCAGCCCGTCCGCTTTTCTGCACTATCAGACTCAGAGCCGACATCGAGGAAGGCTGGGTTAGAATGCGGCCTACAGTCTCCTGGCAGGTCTTCGTGACAAAATTCGGTATCTAGCCCAACTGCATTTCAGACCGAAACAGCTCGCCGATCTGAAGTGCTGCGAACCCATCGCTTGTATCAATCGTGGTGGAACCGCCTGCGTCATCCCACGAAACGTCAGCAGTAGGAAGTGGGCTATCCACACCCGGCCTCGCACGAAGCTCGGAGAGCACTTCCTCGTTGATGCCTTGTCGCAAGATGACCTTCTGGATCTCCGATCCATCGATGTTCAATGGTCGTGGTAGAACAATGTGTGCCTCACGACCGCGGAAGCTTGCATCGCGACCCCGCCAGCGTATGCCACCCTCACGAGATAATTCCTCTTGTGCGATGGCCAGTCTTTCTTCGACCATGCGCAAGCGCTCTTCTTCGTACCGGCGACGCGGATCTCGCCGCGACGACGCGAAACGCCCCATGGGCGCGGCTGTGACATCAGCTGTCGCTTCAAACCCCGCGAGTCTGAGTGCCTTTGCGATGCTGCCTCTTTGAACAGCGTCCTCGGCGAGGTAAAGATCTGCGGCCTCGACAACTACAGGGTCCTCGGGTTCTGGATCCACAATCTTCAGGGTAGAGTTGCCGGCTACTCCCTCGAGGCCGATACTCAGTGCGCAGACCAGTCGCTGTCCGGAGTAGTTCCTAGGAAAGACAATGGAATGCTTTTGAGCGATGCCGCCTGTGGGAGGCGGCCCCGCGTTGCCGATCTGGTCCGCTTGATATCCAGACCCGCTCTGCGTTCCCTTACATTCAATCACATGCCAAATCCGCCTGCCATCGCGAGCGACGAAGTCGGGTACTTTGTTTGGCCCTCTCCGTGCCTTTTTTCGGACGGTGGCGCTTGCCTGCGCTGCAAAACGATCAAGAAAATAGCGTCCATCGCAGATTTGCTGGAGATCGAGGGCGTGGGTTAGCCAAGTCATAGGCACGCCCATCCCAAAATCGTCGCTGAGAATAGTTTTTTGATGCGCATCAAGGTTCGCGAAAGCTGTGGTAAGCCGCAGGTCGCTATCCCCTGTGATTGCCGCCAGATAGCGTACGTAAGCCCAGAACTCGCTGAGCGAGACGCCGCTTGCGCTCGACGGCGTAGTCAAAAAACCGATCTTTAGTAGGATCGCTGGCACATTCATGGTCTCGACGCCGACACCCATGAAACTGCGGGGAAATCGCGGTAGTTGTGGCGCCTTGGGCCAGCTACTCCGATCGATCTGGATACGGATGGTTCGGTCCATCACTCTGGTCTGCTCCCCCTTGGAATGCTATTTCGAGCAGAGAGCATACCGACAATCGGAGCCTGCGAAAGTCTAAGCCAATCGTCAGGCCTGAAGTAATGTAGTAGAGACCGCTCGAATGTCCGCTTTTGGTAGCGCCAGCCTCACGCGTCAATGACCGACATGAGGTCGAGAGGTGCATGTCTCCTTTTAGCTAGAAAATCCAAATCGATGTTGAACACCCAAGTAACCTCTGCGTTCAGATGGCAAACTTCTGCTGTCATCTTGACCAGCAGAGGACTGAATGACCGACTGATTGCTGAGCTCCGAATTGTTCTGACTAAGCAACGATACAACTCTGTAGTGATCGAGAACTACTGCGCCTATGCGCGCGGGTTCGTTGAATACCTTGCTCAGCAGAACATTGAGGTCACGGAGGTGACCGAGGCGCAGGTGGCTCAGTACCTGCAACACGCGATTACGATGTTCGGCAAACGCCATGGTCAGACGCCGGCGCGGGATTGGCACTCTATTCCGCGCTCTGGGATCCACGCGTTGCTGCGGCTCGCACAGGGCCTGTGGCCGTCCCCGCCGAAAGCGACCTGCGCTGCCGACGCACTGCGCTTTGCCATCTGCGACGAGTACGAGACTTGGCTGCGCGAGGAACGAGGCCTTGCCGTGGCCAGCATCGACGCATTGATGTGGGAGGGCCGGAACTTTCTGGCATGGCAGCTTGATCGGCACGGCCCCGACAGTCTGATGCCGATGACGGTGGGCGACATCGACTGCTATATGGGCACGCGCAGCCCTCATCAGACGCGCAGGTCCGTGAAGGATGTGGCCGAGCGCCTTCGCTCGATGCTGCGCTATCTCCATCGGACAGGGCGCGTCGCCGGCAATTATCGCCGCACGTCATTGCCCCTGGGCGCATTCTTCGAGGCGCGCTCTCAAAAGTGTGGAAAGGCCTGGAATCCAGGTCGCAAGCGACGGGGAAGTCGCTAACCTCTCGGCCGATAATGTTGTAGAACGAACCATGAATCATGGCTAAGCTGGGCAATATGGCATTCCGCAACACGCACAAGCAGTTATCCTTCCTCGAGCGCCCGGAAGTAGAAGCCGCGATTGCCGGCATGGCTGAATCGGGCGCGGAGTCGCGTGGGGCGGTCTTCACGCGGCGCGAAGTCGTGAATTTCATTCTCGACCTGGCGGGCTACACCGCCGACAAACCGCTGCATAAGGCGCGGCTGCTCGAGCCATCGATGGGGCAGGGCGATTTTCTGACGCCGGTGATCGATCGCCTGCTCGAGGCCTACGGGCGCGAGGTTGGCGACAAGGGCAACATTGTAAAAGACCTGGGCGGGTGCATCCTCGCGGTCGAGCTGCATCACTCGAGCTACGAGCACACACGGGAGCTCGTTCTCGATGCGCTCACGGCAAAGGAGCTGAAACCAGCCCAAGCCCATTCGTTGGCGGATCATTGGCTCAAGCAGGGCGACTTCCTCCTGTTGCCGCTCGAGCGCGAATTCACCCACGTTATCGGCAACCCGCCTTACGTCCGGCAAGAGCTCATCCCCGACGTGCTGATCGCGGAATATCGCCGCCGCTTCGACACCATTTTCGACCGCGCCGACATATACATCCCCTTTATCGAGCACTCGCTTTCACTGCTCGCGCCCGGCGGCCGTCTGGGGTTCATCTGCGCCGATCGCTGGACCAAGAACCGCTATGGCGGCCCGCTGCGCCGCCTGGTCGCGGAGAAATTCCACCTGCAATACTTCGTCGACATGGTCGATACGGACGCCTTTCTGTCGGACGTGATCGCCTATCCGGCCATCGTCGTGATTGGCCGCGAGAAGGAGGGCCCAACGCGGATCGCGGCGCGGCCGCAGATCGACGCGGATACGCTACGCCAGCTCGCCAAAACGATGACGGCCGCCAAGCTCGGCAAGGGCGCCGAAGTCAGCGAAGTGACGCACGCAGCCGTGGGCGATGAGCCCTGGATGCTCGGCGCGCCCGAAGAATTGAATCTCGTGCGCCGCCTCGAGGCGGAATTCCCCCTGGTCGAAGATGCTGGCTGCAAGGTCAGGATCGGCGTCGCCACGGGTGCGGATCAGGTCTTCATCCGGCCGTTTGACGAGCTCGATGTCGAGCCCGATCGCAAGCTGCCGCTCGCCACGACGCGCGACATTCTGACGGGCACGGTCGAATGGCGTGGGCTTGGGATTATCAATCCCTTCGGGCGCGACGGGAAGCTCGTCGCGCTCAAGGATTATCCGAAGCTGAAGGCCTATCTCGAGTGCTATGGCGCGACGATCAAAGCGCGGCATTGCGCCAAGAAGAATCCCGACAACTGGTATCGGACCATTGACCGGATTTACCCGGAGCTGACCAAGGTCCCCAAGCTGCTGATCCCCGATATCAAAGGGGAAGCCCATATCGTTTATGAGCCGGGCGAGCTCTATCCGCACCACAATCTCTATTACGTCACCTCGAGCGAGTGGAACCTGCACGCGTTGCAGGCGGTGCTCCTGTCGGGCGTAACGCGGATTTTCATTTCTTCTTATTCGACCAAAATGCGCGGCGGCTATTTGCGTTTCCAGGCGCAATATCTGCGGCGCTTGCGCTTGCCGCGCTGGTCGGGCGTTTCAGCCCCATTGCGAGCCAAACTCATCAAGGCCGGAAAATCCCGCGATCTCGATACATGCAACGCAGCGGCGGCGGAGCTCTACGGGCTGAACGCCGAAGAACGCCATGCCATTGGGGTAACTGCGGGGGTAGCGGATGCCGCTTGATTTAGCTGACTACGAAAACAAAGCCCGGGAAGCGGTGAAAGCCTTTTGGGGCAACCGCGCCGCGGCCGCCGCCAAGCAAAAGGAACTCGGCCGGGAAGACCAGGGCGAACGCGCGAGCGTGACCGGCGGCAAAAATATGGACGGATTCATCGCCCTTATTCAGGACGTGATCCGGGCCAACGGGCTGACCGACGCGCACATGATGATGGGTCGCCGTGTCCTGACATTGCCGGGGTTCTTCCGGCCGACGAAACTCTGGGACTTACTCATTGTCAACGATGGCCGCCTGGTCGCGGCGCTCGAGCTCAAATCGCAGGTCGGTTCCTTCGGCAAGAATTTCAACAATCGGACGGAAGAAGCGATCGGCACAGCTGTCGATCTTTGGACGGCCTATCGGGAAGGGGCTTTCGGCCCGGAAGCGCCGCGCCCTTTTGTCGCCTGGCTGATGCCGGTTGAAGACGCGCCGGAATCACGGTCGCCGGTGAATGATACTTCGCCCCATTTCCCGGTTTTTCCTGATTTCCGAGGGGCGTCTTACATCGAGCGCTATAACATCCTGTGCCGCAAACTTGTGCAGGAGCGGCTTTACACGACGGCGACCATCATGGCCTCGCCGCGTACGGCGGCAGAAACGGGCGACTATGTTGACTTGTCGGAGCTGACGGGCCTCAAGACCTTCGTGACCAGCTTCGCCGGTCATATCGCCGCGGAGGCTGCGCGTGCCCCCCCAGGCGCGCCTGATCGTTTGCTTTAAAACGCGCAGAGCTCATCGTTATTTTCGAGAATGGAGTTGGGCAATGACGGTCGAACAATTTTCGTTGCTTAGAAACATTGGTCAGTTCGATTCCGTCAACGCAGGTGCCCGAATTCCGCTTGCCAAGCTCTCTCTGGTCTATGGAGAGAATGGGCGCGGGAAAACGACGATCGCAGCCATTTTGCGCTCCCTTAGCGCCAACGATCCAGAGCTGATAACCGAACGCAAGCGTCTGGGCGCGCAGCACCCACCCCACATCGTGCTTAATGTCGGAGGTGCAACTGTCCTTTTCCAAAATGGCTCGTGGTCAGCTCCGCATGCCGATATAGCGGTTTTCGACGATGCCTTCGTTGCCGCCAACGTTTGCTCCGGGATCGAAATCGAGACTGCGCACCGACAAAATCTGCACGAATTAATCCTCGGCGCTCAAGGCGTAAGCCTCAACTCTACTGTGCAATCCCATATTGCCCAGATCGAACAGCATAACCAGGCTTTGCGCACCAAAGAAAACGCAATTCCCGCCTCTGCACGGGGTGCCTTCTCCGTCGATAAGTTTTGTGCCCTAGCCGCCGATCCCGATGTCGACGCAAAGATTGGGGAAGCGGAACGCAACCTTTCGGCGGCGAAATCAGCCGACGCGATCAGGCAGCGAGCCGCTTTTGCGCCTGTGGTCCTGCCGAGGTTCGACGTCGATCCAATCAACCGGCTCCTGGCGCGGACTCTGCCCGATCTCGAAGCCGAGGCGGCGGCTCGTATGCGCGAGCATTTCGCGAAACTCGGTAAGGGTGGCGAAGCGTGGGTCGGGGAGGGTTTGCACCGCATCGCGGCCGGGTCAGAAGGACACGACTACGAAGTCTGTCCGTTTTGCGCACAGGATTTAGGGGGCTCGCCCCTCATTGCGCATTACCGCGCTTATTTCAGCGAAGCATACGAGTTCCTGAAAACCGCGATAAAAGACACCGGGCAGGCAATCAACACCTCGCACGGGGGCGAGGTCAGAGCTGCATTTGAACGCGCTATCAGGGTGGCCTCGGAAAACCGTGAGTTTTGGCGCGCGTTTACGAGTATCCCGGAGGTGGAAATAGACACGGCTGCCGTCGAACGTGCTTGGATAGCGGCGCGCGAGGCGGTGCTGCCAGTTTTGCGAGCGAAGGCCACGGCTCCGCTCGAACCGAAGACGCTACCTCCAGAGAGCCTAGAAGCGATCGAAGTTTATCACGGCTATTGCAATGCAGTTGAGGAGATCTCAACAGCGCTGCAAGGCTGCAACGCAGCCATTGCACTCGTGAAAGAACAGGTTGCGGCAGCAAACATTGCCGCCCTGGAGAGCGATATTTCCAGGTTGAGGGCAATCAAGGCGCGTCATGAACCCACGATCGTCACGCTTTGCGACGCTTATCTTCAAGAGAAGGCTACAAAAGGGAGAACTGAGCAACAGCGAGATCAAGCGCGCGCCGCCCTTGATCATTACCGGCGTAGTATCTTCCCGGCCTACGAGACAGCGATTAATTCCTATCTCCAGCGGTTCAATGCCGGATTCCGGTTGCAAAGCGTCTCGTCGGTAAACACCAGAGGCGGGTCATCTGCCTCTTATAGCGTCGTGATCAACAACGTGCCCGTCAGCCTGACCGCCGACGAAGGCCCGTCGTTCCGAAATACGCTGAGCGCTGGCGATCGCAATACGCTGGCCCTCGCCTTCTTCTTCGCATCGTTAGACCAAGACCCCAATCTCGCGCGAAAAATCATCGTTATCGACGATCCGATGACGAGCCTGGACGAGCATCGCTCGCTGACAACCGTGCAAGAAATGCGGCGTCTGTATAGCCGAGTGCGTCAAATAATCGTGCTCTCCCATTCAAAGCCGTTTCTTTGTGCGATTTGGGAAGGCGCTGATACCTCCACACGGACGGCCGTAAGGATCGCGCGCGACGGGGCGGGTTCGACACTCGCGGTCTGGGATGTTCGCCAAGATTGTATCACCGAACATGACCGCCGGCATGAGCTTGTCGCGGAATACCTGCGAAGCCATGACCCGGCGAAGGAGCGGATAGTCGCGGGGACCCTACGGCCAATCCTCGAGACGTTTGTCCGCATCGCATACCCCAGCCATTTCCCTCCTGGGGCGCTGTTGGGCGCTTTTCACAACGTCTGCCAGCAAAGAGTTGGAACCGCCGCGGAAATCTTATCGGCGAACGATACGAATGAGCTGCGGGCGCTGCTCGATTACGCGAACAGATTCCACCACGACACGAACGCAGCATGGGAAACCGCAGCGATTAACGACACGGAACTCACTCATTTCTGCGAACGCACGATAGATTTCACAAGGCGTCCTTAGCTAGATCAGAATCTTCCCGACCAGGCCGAGCCTAGGGTGTGTGCCCGCTGGAAGAACGAATTTGGAGAACATCCGTATGGGACGGGAAGAGCAATTATTGTCGGCTAGCATTGCCGAAACCCTTGGCCGCGCGCGCGAAGCTGAAACAAAGTTAGGGGATCTTATCGAGTCTTCGGGGGGCAACGAAAAACTGCTCGAAAACGACGAAATGTATGAGGCAGAGGAGACGCTGCGTTTCTATCTCCAAAGGCTGTATCGCGAAGTCAGTATCTTAGCCGAGCGGCTCAAGCTTCCCCTGTTCACAGCAGAGATCGCCGCGGAATTTAGGTCCTATGAGCCGAATGGCTTGATCAACATGGTGCATGAGCCGTGGGATGTGGGATTGATCAGCCCCGCTCTTGCAAAAGTTGGCGGCCTTTACCAATCGCTTGCGACAATGACCGACCGAAGGGCTGTCACCGGCATTGATGTGTTCAGAACGATTTTGCAGAACACAGGTGCGATCATCCAAGCAAAGGGTTTGGAGCCGCGTAAAGAGTCTGACGTTCAGCAAGCAATCTTCGAAGTCGTGAAGTTTGCGTTCCATGATGCCATTCGAGAAATACCCGTTGGCCAGCTGTTGAAGACATACAAGCCGGATATCGGCGTAAGGTCACTGATGGCCGCAGCTGAATACAAATTTGCCGACTCTGAAAAGGACGTTAAGAAAGCCCTCGATGAACTCTATGCGGACATGAAGGGATACAGCGGTCATTACGACTGGCGGACCTTTTTTGCAGTCATTTACACGACCGATGCTCTGCTTCATCAAGAACGACTTGAAGAAGAGTTTCGGGGTGTAAAGGCCAATATGAATTGGGTCCCGATCATAGTGACAGGGAAGGGCAGACGGGTGAAAAGAGACCCGTAGCCGAGCCCGTCTTTACCGTCGAAGAAACTGAAGGATGCTTAGGCCGGAGTCCTCTGTGCCCGCAGACGCGGCCATCTCGTCAAATCACTACCCTCTCAACCTCGTCGAGGCTCATCTCGTCGTGCCGGCGGTCATAGAGCTGTGTCGTGCGTGTCGAGGCATGGTTCGCCATGCTGGCGGCCTTCTCGAGCGTCCCGCCGTTCTTGAGATAGGCGGTGATGCCCGTGGCGCGGAAGCTGTTCGCCCGCGCCCCGCCCAATCGTGCAGAACAGCAGCCCCTTTGGATCATTCGCGAGCCCGCAGCCGTCGATATAGGCGTGCAGGTAAGCCTCTAAATTATGGTGGCAGGGCATTTCATGGCGCTTGCCGCCCTTCTCGTGAAGCCGCACCCAGAGGCGGCGATGCTGCACGTAAACGTCTTCGACTTTCATGGCGAGCGCTGCGCCGACGCGCGCGAAGGAATAGACCATGAGCCCGATCAGCGCGCGGTCGCGCAAGCCAATGGGCGTCGTCGCGTCGATGCTGTCGAGCAGCGTCCGCGCCTCAGAAGGGTCGAGCACCGGCGTCTTGCCGACTTTGACGACATGCTTCGGCCCGCGCACGCTGGCGGCCGGATTGGTGGGGACGATCTGCCCGGTCACCAGCCAGTCGAACAGCATGCGGATGGCGGCGAGGCGTTGCTTCGCCGTCGGCGCGCTGTGGCTGCGGGTTAGCATTTCGACATAAGCGCCGACATGCAGCGGCTTGATGTCGATGAGCGAAGCGAGTCCACGCTGCTCGCACCAGGCGAGGAATTCGCCGATCGCACGCCCATAGGTGCGCCGTGTGTGCGCGTTGCGGATGTTATTGACGAAGAATTCCCAAAAGCGAGTCTGGACGCGATCGTCCGCCGACACGACAAGCGGCGGCAGGGATACCGGAATAATGAGAGCGCTAGAGGTCGACACCGGTGCGCTCCGCAATTTGCTTTTTGAGAAAGCCCTTGGCGAGGTCTTTCAAGAGATCAAAAGTGAACCCTCCTGCGGCGAGCGCGCCCTTCTTCGTCTTCCCCCACACCTCTGGATCACGGACGGAATCAAGGAAATCGCGCCCCTCCCAAGCTATCTGGCGGAAGATCAAAGCCCCGTCTGCCGCAAATGGTTGATTGCCTGTTTCAATGAAACCCGCGCTTACCAACATCCGAAGGTGATGTCCAATCTCCTCACCATCGAAGCCGTTGACCGCTAATCGCGCGTCGTAAGGAGAAATGACAGCGGTCACTCCCGGCGGAACATTTGCGCCTTCCAGCTTTAGGAGCAGCTCTCGAATAAGATCCATATCGCGTTTCATCAAAGACTCTCCGGGGCAGGAAAATCTTCGTAACCCGCATACATCGCGTAGCCAACATAGTTTGCGTACTTGGCGTAAGCAGCCCTTTTTGCGCGAGGCGTAAAATTATAGCCACGCAGACTCGTAACTCCTTTGCGCCGGATGAGCCTGTTTTCGTTCATTAGCTCTCCAAGGTATCGACCGCGCGGATCAAATATTTTGTCGCCGTTGAAGCGACCCACATGCCTGCCGTCATGGGTCAACAAATCGTCGCCATCGCGATAACCGAAGCACTTTCCTCCCCAAGTCCAAAGCCAGTCCATGATCTGCTCCCAGCATATAATAAGATAAAAGACATTATCATATATAGATGCGCGTCGAAGCGACGCTTCGACCGGCAGTTCAAAACGCGCATACCCGTCAGACAGCGGCTTGCCCGCTTCCCTTCGGCTTACGGCCCCGTTTCGCTGCCGTCGTCTTGCGCGCCTGGCCCAGCCCCATGCTCTTCGCCAGGTCCGAGCGCTGCGCCGCATAGTTCTGGGCCACCATCGGATAGTCGGCGGGCAAGCCCCACTTGGCCCGATACTCCTCTGGCGTCATCCCCAACACGGCCAAATGCCGCTTGAGCGATTTGAACTGCTTTCCGTCGTCCAAACATACGAGGTAATCCGGAGTCACTGATCTGCGGATCGGCACCGCGGGCGTCGGCTTCTCGGTCTCCGCAACCGCCGGCCCGTGGCCGGCGAGGCCGCGCAGCGCCGTCTCTACGGAAGCGATCAGAGCCGGCAGCTCCGCCACGGGAAGCGAATTATGCGCGACGAAGGCCGCGACGATCCCCGCCGCCAATTCTGTGGAACTGAAATTCTCTTCGCGTTCAGAATCAGCCATCGCCAATCTCCCAGTCAACTGCCACAAGGCGATATTTCACCTTCCTGATCCGATATCAACGCGCGTCCTTACCAAAAAGCGGCGTTGCGTCGAAGAGATTGCGCGGGCGCAGTTCAAAGCCGACCCAAAGCACGGGAACCGCGTCGCGGTCTTCATCGCGCATGTGGTCTTCGTGGCGCAGCGATCCAGTGTACCAGACCGCGATGTCCTCGCCGGCGACGGACTCGCCTCTGGCGTAATTGGGGAGATGAACCGCCAGCAGCTCGTCTGGCTTGGCGCGCGTAATCCAGAAATCGTTGCGGGAGAAAAGCTCGGTGTGCCGCGCGACGCCCGATCGGAGCGGGATGAGTTCGTATTCCGTGCGCCGGCCCCGCGCGTTTTTGAGCACGCTGTCAGAGACGACGATCGTGTTGAACTCGGCCGGGCTCCATTGGAGGCCGCTTTCTGTCTCGATCGGGTCGCAGCGATCGGTCGCCGTCGAATATGGATGAGCGCGTCTTGGCGCTTGCGCGCGCGGCGGCTTCTATCGAGACGCAAGGCGGGGTGATCGACTCCTTCTTCGTGCGAATGGTTTCCGATCCGGTCGGGACACTGGCCGGCTACGGCCCTCGCCGCATCGTTTTCGTTCAGGGGAACGGCCCTGACGCGCCGCCGCCCGACGGGCTCGAGCTGGCGCCGGGCCGCGACTTCGAGGACGGCCGCGAGGCCCGCGAAGGCATTCCATGAGTGTTTCATCGTGACCCCAAAAGCATCCGAGCCCTGACCAATTTTCGCTGGCGGCATCAGGTGCCGCCGGCGTCGCTCCCGTCATTCCTCGTCCAACCCGTCCGGGTCATCGAGCGACGCGCCGGGCTCCTGGTTCAAGGCGAGCACGATCTTGAGAAGCAGCCAGACAAGATAGGCACACTGACTGCCCTGCACGTCGATCAGGCGCATTCGCCCGTGCGCGAGGTCGTTGCGGAGATGTCCCGTAGGGTTCCCTGACAAGCAGCGTCCTCAGATTATAGGCAATCGCCGGGCCGAGTATCGCGCCAAGCTTCTCGTTCATGATCAGGGGGATCAGTGTCGCGTTGTCATCCACGCCTCGGCTCGGATCATCGATGTGTGGAGGTACCTCCACCGCCAGCGTTTCTGACGATTGAGCTGCTGTCGGTTTTGTGGACGCCGAGAAACGGTGTTTCATGAGACCGGAGGTTGGTTATGGCGAGACGGATATTCAGTCGGGAGTTCAAGGTCGAGGCAGTTCGGCTGGTAAGGGAGCGCGGGGTCACGGTCGCGCAGGCGTGCCGCGATCTGGACGTGCACGAGAATGTGTTGCGGCGCTGGGTTCGGGAGCTGACGGCGGATCCCGCGCAGGCCTTCCCCGGCCATGGCCAGCAGAAGCCGGAGCAACTGGAGATCGAGCGGCTGCGCCGTGAGGTCGCCAAGCTGCGGGCGGAGCGCGACATCCTAAAAACGTATGGCCCGCCCGGTCCGCAAGAGTGTCGCTTCGATGGCATGCTCGGTCTGCATCAACGTATCCGGTCTCAGGGCTTTCCCTGGCCAAGATGGATATCCGCGCGGCCTGGATCCTCATAAAGGCGACGGCGTCGAGCGCCGCATTTAGGACCAGGATTTCCGACCGCCGGTTTGACCGTTATGCCATCTGTTCTTCACCTCTCACAGACAACGACGCGGCCCGCCCGTCAGGGATTGGCCGCAAGGCGGTATTGTCAAACTCCGATGATCGCGCTCTGATCGTAGGTCGTTTCACGGCGCAAGAGCGCCCAGATAATCCGGGCGAGCTTGGCGGCCAACGCGACGACCACGACATTGGTATGCCTGCGATTGAGCATTTCTCGCAACCATTCGCCCATTCTTGTTGGTTTGGCCGCCAAATGCGGCAGAGCCGCTCGCGCACCATGAATGAGCTGCTTGCGCAAATATTGGTTTCCACGCTTGCTGATGCCCAGGATCTTGGTCCTGCCGCCCGTCGAATGTTGACGCGGCGTCAAGCCGAGCCAGGATGCGAGATCACGACCACGCGCAAACGCGCTGCCGTCTCCAATCGCCGCAATCAGCGCCGTGGCGTTGATTACGCCAATGCCCGGGATTCCCGAAAGACGGCGCGCCTGGAGATCGTTACGCGCCACAGCGGCAAATTCCTCGTCGTAACCTTTGATGCGCTTGTCGAGCGCCGTGCACTCGTCAAGCAGGTCATTGACCAGGATCTTTGTGCGGACGCTGATCGGCAAGCTCTCAACGCCGATCTCTCCAAGACGTCGCATAAGAAGCAACCGACCTTTCGGAAGGATGACGCCGCGCTCGAACAGGACGGCGCGTAACTGATTGATGAGCGCAGTGCGTGCGAGCACAAGGCGTTCTCTGGCCCGATGCAAGGCTTGCAAGTCTAGTTGAGCCTCGCTCTTAAGGGACACAAAACGCATCGTCGGCCGGGGCGCCGCTTCGGCGATCGCCTCTGCGTCCCGATCGTCGGTTTTTTGGGCTTTCACATAGGGCTGGACATATTCCGGCGACATCAGCCGGACCTCATGGCCCTGGGTCTCGAACGTGCGTCCGAAAAAATGCGCCCCGCAACAGGCTTCCATGGCGATGACGCATGGTGGGAGAGTCGCCGTGAAAGCAATGATGCCTTGCCGACTCATCTTACGGCGCAAAACGATGGCGCCAGTCGCGTCTTGACCAGCCAGGCTACAGCTATTTTTGCCAAGATCGATGCCGATTACAGCGATTGATGACCTTTTCATCGGTCCTCTCCCCCTCCAAATTCAGCGCCAATATTGCGCCCGGAAGCGAGGGGCGGGCCATACCATAAAGGCCGCAGCCTTCTTTGCGAGGGAAGCGAAATGAGGTTCGCTTTCATTGCAAAGCACCGGAGCGTCTGGCCGGTGGCGTGGCTCTGCGAAGCGCTGGACGTCTCCCGGTCGGGTTTTCACGCCTGGCTGCGTCGCGGGCCGAGCGCCCGGTCGGTCGCCGACGAGGAGCTGACAAGGAAAATCCGCGCGAGCTTCGTGGGGAGCGCCCGAACCTACGGCGCCCGCCGCGTCTGGCGGGACGTCCTGGCGGAAGGCGCCTCCTGCGGGCTGCACAGGATCGAACGATTGATGCGGGCGAACGCCTTGCGGGCGCGGCCGCGCTGCCGCGGTCTGCCGAAGGACGACGGACAAAGGTCGGCGATCGTCGCGCCGAATGTTCTCGACCGGCAGTTCGCCGCGCCGGCGCCGAACCAGAAGTGGATCGCAGACTTCACCTATATCTGGACGGCGGAAGGCTGGCTCTACGTCGCGGCGGTCATCGACCTGTTCTCGCGCAGGGTCGTCGGCTGGTCGATGAAGGCCGAGATGACTGCTGGGCTCGTCGCGGATGCGTTGATGATGGCGATCTGGCGTCGCGGCAAGCCGGACGCCTTGCTGCATCACTCCGACAGGGGCAGCCAATATACGAGCGAGCAGTTCCAGCTCTTGATGGCCGACAATGGCGTCGTTTGTTCGATGAGCCGATCCGGCAATGTCTGGGACAATGCGGCGATGGAGAGCTTCTTCTCCTCGCTGAAGACCGAGCGGATCGGAAAGAAAGTCTACCGCACGCGTGACGATGCTCGGGCCGACGTCTTCGATTACGTCGAGCGGTTCTACAACCCTGTCCGCAGGCATTCGACGATCGGCTACGTCAGCCCCGTTGAGTTCGAAAAGAAGGTGGGGGTAACTTAACTCGGCGTCCACAAAACCGGCAGCAGCTCAGATTTGCCGTCAATCAGCCTATGCAGCAGGTTTAGGATGTGCGTCTTCGTCGGCGCGCCGTCGTTCAAAGCTAGACGGCGCTTGAGCTTGCGGTGGCCGCGTTGAAAATCCGTTTACGGGTTGAGCTATAAATGGCCGCTGTTCAGCCTGGTCGGAGAAACGAGCGCATGGGCGAGAATACCGGTCTCGAAAAGAGAGCCGTCGAAGCGTTGCTCCGCTATCGCGAAGCGCTCGCGAAGGTCGAAGCGCTGGAACGGGAAGAGGCGGCGGCACATCGGGCGCTTGTCGAATGGCAGGATAGCGTCAAAAACTCAATTTTCGACGGTGCCACTTCGGCCGTGAGCTCGAATCTCGCCGAAGCTGGGCGGGACGCCATTTCTCGTCTTCATGACATCCGATTGGCGATGAGCGCCGCGACAGCAGAGTTAAAATTGGCGTTTACGACTCTCATCGGCTTCGATGACGCATTGGATCACCTCCTGATACCGACCGACCCGAATGTGAAAGATGCCGGCGGGGGTCTGGACGAGTGAAAGCCTACGGAGGCAGTCGAGAAGTCGAAGACAGGCTCTCGGCTCCCCTTCCGCATGCTCAAATCCTTCGCGCGGCGCCCGGCTAGGGAATCAACCCGCGCCGCAACGCCAGCGCCACGGCGTGCGCAACATTCTCAGCGCCCAGTCTGGCGCGCGCGCTGTCGAGATGAAAAGCGATGGTGCGCGTCTTAATGCCGAGGATCTGGCCGATCTGATCCATTGTGCGGCCGCGCGAGGTCCAAGCGAGACATTCCGCTTCGCGTTGGCTCAATGGAGACGATGAATCGAGGCCGACGGGCTGTTTCAACATGGTTTCGACGCGGGCGTGAAAATACATGCCCATGAGCTGCAAAACCTCCTTCGCATCGGCGATCTTCTCGTCAAGGTCAGGCCCGTGCCTACCTGCCGCGAAAGTGAAGGCGGCGAAGCGGTCAAAGCCCGCCGGAATCGGAATGGTGACGCCTTTTTCTATCCCGAACTCCGCGGCCTCGCCGAAAAACCGCTTGACCCGGTTTCCTCGGCCACTGGAAGCCTGCGCGCCGCTCCATCGGAAAAGATCGCGGTCGCGCCGCGCTCGGATGATAACAGGGTCGATAAGATCGTAACGCTCGTTCAAATAACGCGTCGTCCACTCCTTCGGATATGTCGAAATTAACGTGTAACTATGCTCGGTGAGACTAAGATAGGCGAAATAGCTAAAACCCAATCTTTGAGTCGCCCGCTCGGCCACGGCGCGGAACGCCGCCTTGTCTGACGCCGTGCCCACGCCGTCGATGAATTCCTCAAACGCATTTTGAAATCGCCGCATATCTAAACCTTTCGCCTTGCTTCGGCGCGCTTTGCTCCCTGTTCGGGCAATGGCCTCCTTGCTCACACGCCTGTTGAACGCGAACCACCAATGCGCGTGTGTGTGGTCAGCATGCGGCGATTTTGTGAACGCGTTTGCAAGAACGCCCCTGTGAAATTTCGCAGGTTCATCGGCGTCGCGCTTCTGGTTCCTTGCACCCCGAATTGATTGCGATTCGGAAAGTTGGAACTCATGCAACTCGCCTCGCTCAGCGGCAGCCGCTTCCACCTCAATATCAGTCGCCCACAAACGGGCCGACAAAACGCGCGGCGCGGCGCCGGCCGCCGCGGAGCCAATTAAATGGACCTCTCAGCTTTCATGACATCCGCCGAACGCTGCTCGCCAACCGTCGATGCGCAACCGCTGATTGAGATCGTGCGGACAGCGAGCGACTTCGAGCCTCTTTCGCTCACGATCGATGGCCGCAAGCCAATCAAGATTCTCGCAACTTCCAAGGACGAGGCGATCGCTCTCGCGATGCAAACGAAAGTCGGCAAAGAAGAGGCGAGACTGGGTCTCGTCGGCCTGACATTCGCCGATCTCGACAAGGCCGGAATCGACGTCGCGGAAGCTTTCGAGCCTTGCTCGGCGCTGCGCGCCGCTGTCCAGATTCTCAATGAGGATCCGAACCATTTCACAAGGGTGAGAATAGCGGGCGTCCAGGGCGCCACGCGTGCTAAGCTCGCCGCCAATAATCCGCTTGATGGTCGCGAAGAGCGTCCGTTTCATCAAGAAGACCGCGCTCTTCCTGAGCCGGCGCCCCTGCCCAAAAAGCCCTGGGACGTCTTCGGCAGCGCGTCCGGGAGATCGCTCCTCGTCTATGAGGCTCCCGCTTCTTCCCAACGGTAACCGCGCCTTCGAAGCATCTCTCGCACTCTAGACACGGAGTCTCGATCCATCATGCATTCCTTAGCCCGTCGCCTCTCCTTCCTGCTGCTCACCAACGCCGTCGTTACGCTCACTCTCAACGAACCGGCGGCGGCGCAAAGCGCCAATGTCGAAAAGGTCCTTCAGAACATCGTCGACGCGCTCACTGGCAATGTCGCGAAGCTGCTGGCGACGCTCGCGATCATCGTCACCGGCATGTCCTGGATGTTCGGCTATCTCGATCTGAGGCGCGCCGGTTACGTCATTCTCGGCATCGCCATCCTGTTCGGCGCCGCCGAGATCGTCACGACGCTTACCGGCAGATAGCCGCTGACCTATGCCTGCTTCCCTCCATCATTTCGATCGGAACCGACCATGAGCGACGAACGCCTCGTCGAGGACACTCTGTTTCTGGCCTGTACGCGCCCGGCGATGATCCTCGGCGTGACGATGGAGGCGATGGGACTCAACGTCATCTTCTCGTCGATTCTCTTCGTTCTGGCTGGGAGTCTGCTCTACGGTCTCGTCGCCTTGCCGATCCACTTCGCCTGCCGGCTCGTCTGCCGACGAGACGCCAACCAGTTTCGCATCTTGTTCGCCTGGTTGGAGACGCGCGGGCGTCACCGCAATGCGAATCTTTGGGGCGGCTCCTCATGTACGCCCTTGCGGCTCGTACGCCGATTCAATGTCGAGGAGCTCGCCCATGGCTAGCATAGCTATGCGCATAAAGGCCCGAGAGGTAGAATCTGGCGTTCACCTTCCTTATCTGCGCCATGTCACCGAGCATGTCGTGTCGCTTTCGACGCGCGCGCTGATCGCCACGATCCGCCTTTCCGACGTCTCCTTCGAGACGGCCGACGCCGCCAATCTCAACGACCTCCACGCCAAACTCAATCTGACGCTGCGCAACATCGCTGACGAGCGCTTGGCGCTCTGGACGCATGTCATCCGCAGCCGGGCGACCGATTATCCTGAAGGGACGTTTCACTCGGATTTCGCGCGCAAACTCAATGAGGCTTATCAGGCGCGGCTTGTCTCCGACACGTTCTATGGCAACGAGCTTTATCTCACCCTTGTCTGGCATCCGGGGCGCGACGCAGCTGAACGCGCGTCACTGTTCTTTTCACGCCTTGCTCGCGCGCAACACGGCGGAGCCGAGGTCGACGTCTTTGGGCTGAAGAAGCTCGAAGACGTCTCGCGCGATCTGCTGGCGGCGCTCGACCGCTTTTCTCCGCGCCGCCTCGGACTCTCCGAGCGGCAGGGAATCCTCTTTTCCGAGATCGGCTCCTTCCTGCAGGAGCTCGTCGCTTGCGAACGCCTGCCCTTCCCGCTCGTCCAGGGACCGATCGGGCCGGCGCTCTACGCCAATCGCCTCATCTTCGGCCGCGAGACGATCGAAATCCGCGGCCCCGGCGGATCGCGCTTCGCCGGCGTGCTGGCCTTCAAGGATTATCCGGCGACGACGCGGCCCGGCCTGCTCGACGGCCTCCTTGCCGCCCCTTTCGAACTCGTGCTCGCGCAGAGCTTCGCCTTCCTCGCCAAGGCGGAGGCGAAGACGGTCATGACGCGCAAGCAGAACCAGCTGCTCTCCGCCAATGACTTGGCGGCGTCGCAAATCGATGAGCTCGATGCCGCGCTCGACGATCTCGAATCGAACCGCTTCGTGATGGGCGAGCATCATCTGTCGCTTCTCGTCCTCGCCCACGCGCCCCGCGCCCTGCTCGACAAAATGAGCCAGGCTCGCCGTATTCTCGCCGACGCCGGCGCCGTCGTGGCGCGCGAAGACCTCGGACTCGAGGCGGCCTTCTGGGCGCAATTGCCAGGCCTGTTCAAATATCGGGCGCGGGCCGGCGCGATCACCTCGCGCAATTTCACGGGTCTATCGCCCTTTCACGCCTATCCGTCGGGGAAGGCTGAGGGCAATCATTGGGGACCCGCCGTCGCGGTGCTCAAGACCGCGTCGGGATCGCCGTTCCATTTCTCCTTCCATGTCGGCGATCTGGGAAACACCTTCATCTGCGGCCCCTCCGGCTCCGGTAAGACCGCTTTCCTGACTTTCGCTTTGGCGCAGGCGGAAAAGCTCAAGTGCCAATTGGTGCTCTTCGACAAGGATCGCGGCGCCGAGCTCTTCATCCGAGCGATCGGCGGTTCTTACCTCGCCCTGAGGAGCGGCAGGCCTACGGGCTGCGCGCCCTTGAAGAGCTTCGAGCTCACCCCCTCGAATATCGCCTTCCTCGGCGCGCTGGTGCGCAAGCTCGTCAGCGTCGAGGGAAGGCCGCTCTCCGTCGCCGACGAGCAAAGGATCGACAACGGTCTCGTGGCGCTGCGCGACATGCCGCGCCATGAGCGTTCCTTCTCGGCGCTACGCGTCTTCCTCGGTCAGCGAGACACGGAAGGGATCGGCGCGCGTTTGGAGCGCTGGTGCAAAGGCCAGGCCCTAGGCTGGGCGCTCGACGCCGACGAGGACGCGATCAGCATCGATTCGCACGCTTTCGGCTTCGATATGACCGAGGCGCTCGATGATCCCATCATTCGCACGCCGCTGATGATGGTGCTGTTTCGGCGGGTCGAGGAGCTCATCGACGGCCGACGCATCATCATCGCCATCGACGAATTCTGGAAGGCGCTCGGCGACGACGCTTTCCGCGATCTCGCGAACGACGGGCTCAAAACCATCCGCAAGAAGAACGGCGTGATGGTGTTCGGGACGCAATCGCCGCGCGACGCGCTGGCCTCGCCAATCGCCCATACTATCGTCGAGCAATGCCCGACCCAGATTTTCTTCCCGAACGCCCGCGGCCAGGCGCGCGACTATGTCGACGGCTTCCATCTCACAAAAGCGGAATTCCGCCTCATCCGCGAAGAGCTCTCGACCGAGAGCCGGCGCTTTCTTTTGAAACAGGGCCACGAGGCCGTGGTCGCCGAGCTCGATCTCATGGGAGTGGACGACGCGCTCGCGGTCCTCTCGGGTCGTACCGCGACCGTCGAGCTCGCCGATCGCTTGCGCGCAGAGGTCGGCGACGATCCGGCCAAATGGCTCCCGCTCTTTCATCAGCGCCGAAAGACTCTCGCATGAAGCCGCCCGATCGATTTCTCCCTGTCGTGATCATGGCCGCCCTGCCCTTTTCGGCGTCCGCCCAAGTCGTGTTCGACCCCAGCGTCTTCGCCCGCCAATTCGACCAGTTGATCGAGATGAAGAAACAGGTCGAGACCCTCACTTCGCAGCTGAAAGTGGCGCAGGACCAGCTCGCCCAGGCGAAGCAACTCTATGACTCGTTCAACAAGCTCACGAACGCGAACGACGTCGCCAGCCTTCTGAATTCCTCGGAATTTCGGAAATATCTGCCGGGGGAATTCGCCCAAATCGAGGGCCTCATCAAGGGTTCGGGTTCGGGAAGCTTCGCCGCCTCGATCGACAGCTATCTGTCACAAAACCGCGTCTACACGGAAAACCCAGGGAATTCCTTCTACGCCTCCGAGCTTGATCGCATCGCCCGCCAAACGGGGGCGAAGCATTCGCTCGGCCAGGCCGTCTATGACACGGCCTCTCGCCGCATCGACCAACTCGAAGAATTGCGCCGCCAGGTCAGCGCCTCAAAGGACGCCAAGGAAGTGCTCGATCTCTCCGCGCGCCTGCAGGCCGAACAGGCGTTGCTGCAAAACGACGTGCTGCGCCTGCAGGGCCTCACGATGATTCAGCGCGCGCAGTCCGACATGGACGTCGAGCGCGAACGCGAACGGCGTCGGAAAACGATCGACGAAATGAAGGCGGCCCTCCAATGAAGACGCTCGCTTCGACATTGCTGATCGCAACTTGCCTCTCAGGATGCGACAGGGAACCCCGCTCATCCGAGCCTGCGCCAAAGGCTACGCCCGTGGTCCATGACGTTTCCTGGTATCTCGAAAACGAAGCCGAGCACGCCACAACCAAGCGGCGGTGCAAAGCTAATCCGGGAACCCTGCGCGATACGGCCGAGTGCATAAACGCCGATCAAGCGCAGAAGCAAATTTTTATCTGGGGGCGAGAGGAAGCCCTGCGCCGCTCGCGTGAAGGTCGCTGACCATGGCCATCGCCGTTTTCGACGAATTCTTGAAAGAGTTTGAACAGCCGATCACGCAATTCGTATCGAACTCGGTTCAGAACCTCACATCCTATGTCGATGCGCCGCTTCGGGTGGCGGTGATGCTGTATGTCGCGATCTATGGGATCGCGGTCATGCGCGGCGCCATCCAGGAGCCAATTCTCGACTTCGCCTGGCGCACGATCCGGATCGTGACCGTGATCCTGCTCGCGACCAACGCTGCGTCCTATCAACAATATGTCGCAGGCCTGTTTTTCGATTCGCTCCCCAAAGAGATCAGCAACGTCATCGCCGGTAGCGGTCTCGACATGAAATCCGGCCAGCCTTTTGATCAACTGTTGACCAAAGGAATTGCGGTTGCCCAGCAAATATATGACCAGGCAGGGTTGACCGATATCGTGCCGGCGCTCGTCGCGGCCATTCTTCTCGTCTTCACGGCCGTCAGCGGCTTCCTGCAATTTGCGATCATGCTCTATGCGAAGGTCGGCCTCGCACTGGTGCTGGCGCTCGGGCCGATCTTCATCGCGCTCATGCTGTTCGAGGCGACACGGACCTTCGGCGAAGCCTGGACGCGCCAGCTCGCCAATTTCGTCATTCTGCACGTACTCGTCGTGGCGCTGATCGGGCTGATGCTGACGACCGTCGGGCATTTCGTCGACAAATACGGCGCCAACGCCACCACCAGCGGCCAGCTGATCGTTGGCGCGGTGGCGATCAGCGCCGTGCTCGGGCTCGCCGCCTATATCGCCCTGCAACTGCCGGAGATTGCGGGAGCGCTCGCCGGCGGCGGCGCGTCGCTCGCCGCCCACATGCTCAACCGCTGGATGGCGGCCACCGCGACCACCGCCACTATGGGGGCAACGATCGGCGCCTATGCCGGCGCCCACATCGCCGCGACGCGAACGGTCCGGGCGCTGCGCGGACGACGGACAGGCGGCAGCATCCGCCGCGTTCCCACAGAATAGCAAAATTCCGCCATCTCGAATGACCTCGGTTTCGGAGACGCAATGACAGCACGAATGGCATTCCTGGCGCTCGCGCTCACAGCGCCTCTTACCGGCTGCGCGAGCCTCATGGGCTCCGGCGCGCCCTCCTGCGACGGCGCGGCGCGGCGGCCATTGAACCGGTCGCTGTGGGATTGGGAGAATGCGAGGCCGATCGCCGTCGCGCCGATCGAGGCGCCGGCGCCAGCTCCTCTTCCGCCTCGGAGCGGCGAGCTGATCATCCGCAAGGGCGAGATCGACAGGGCGCACCCCAGCGAGCGAACAGCCGCCCTTCCCATCTTCGATATCGCCGCTTCGACGCGGGGCTGCGGGGAAGTCGACCATGGTTGAGGCTGGCGAGCTGAAGACCTATTTCGAGCGGGCGCGCCTGTGGGAGCAGGATCTCCTCCTCTCGGCGCAACGCTCAAAGCGCATCGCCTGGGGCGTCGCGGCGGCGGCCTCGATCCTCGCCTTCATTTCGATCGGCGCGGTCGCCGCGCTAACTCCGCTCAAGACCGTCGAGCCCTTCGTGATTCGCGTCGACAATGCGACAGGCGTCGTCGACGTCGTCTCCGCTCTCAAGGACGAGCCGCAGACTTACGATGAGGCGATCGTCAAATATTTCCTCGCCCAATATGTGCGGGCGCGGGAAGGATATAGCTTCGTCGAAGCGCCGACGAATTTCCGCACCATCTCGTTGCTCTCGACGCAGAGCGAGCAGGCGCGCTTTTCGACCGTCTATCGAGGCTCAAATCCCGACAGCCCGCAAGTCGCCTATGGGCGGAGCGGCGTTGCGGAAATCCGCATCAAGGCGATCTCGCTGCTCGGCCCCAATCTCGCCTCGGTGCGCTATTTGCGCGAAGTCCGGCACGGTGACGAGACCAAGCTTTCGCACTGGATCGCCACAGTCGCTTTTTCTTTCGAGAAGAAAGCGACAATCTCCTCTTCCGATCGCCTGATCAACCCGCTCGGTTTTCTGGTCTCGGAATACCGATCCGATCCGGAGACGGCGCCATGATGAACCCCTTCTCCGTCGCTCGCGCCACGGCGATCGCGTGCGGGCTTTTGCTCGCGCCCGCTCCGGCGCTCACCCTGCAGCAGCCCGCGGCCGGATCGCGTGACGCCCGCGTGCGCATGGTCGCCTACGACCCCTTCAACGTCGTCAAGATCAACGGCGTCATCCGCGCCTCGACCCAGGTGCTCTTTTCCGAAGATGAAGAGATTGCCCATGTCGCAATCGGCGATTCGATCTCCTGGGAAGTCGCGCCCGCCGGCAATATCCTCTTCCTGAAGCCGCGAGAGAAGCACCCGCCGACCAATTTGCAGGTGGTCACCACGCGCCGCGACGGCCGCAAGCGATCCTATCAATTCGAGCTGTCGATCGCGGAGAGCTCTCTTGCCGACAGCTACTTCATGGTGCGCTTCGCCTATCCGGGCGATGAAGCCGAGGCGCGACGCGACGTTGACCGCTCTCGGCGCGGCGAGATGGAGGCGCGCGCGGTCGACGAAACCTTCGCGCTCCACAACGCTGCTGCTCCGCGCAACTGGCGCTATTCGGCGCAAGGGACGCCGACCCTGGAGCCCGACGCCGTTTATGACGACGGCAAGGAGACGACGCTGCGCTTCGAGGGCAACCGCGAGATTCCGGCGATCTTCCTTGTCGCCTCCGACGGAACCGAGAGCCTGGTTCCAAAAGACGTGCGCGGCGAACTCGTCGTCGTCCATGCGGTCGGGCGCGAATTGCGCCTGCGCCAAGGCGCGGAGGTTCTTTGCATCTTCAACGAGGCCTTCGATCCCATAGGCGTGAACCATGCGACGCGAACGACCAGCCCGAGCGTCGCTCGGCTACCACGACGAGCGACGCGAAGGCAATGACGATCGCAATTAAATTCGAGAGCGAAAACAATGAGTGAAGATTCAGCCGCCGGCCCACTCGACCAGGAGCGCCGCATCACGCCAGTCTCATCGGTGGGAGATTCGACCATGCCCTGGCGCAAGGGATTGGGCGTCCTCGCGCTTGTCGCCTTCTCCGGCCTCGTGCTGTGGGCGAGTTGGAAGCGTGCGCCGACGGAGGCCGAAGCGCGTCAGAAGCCGACGATTTCGGTGGCGAATGTGTTTGAACGCCCACGTGATCCGCTGGCGGCTCGGCCGGAGCCGATCGTGCTTCCCATCGCGATACCGGAGCGCGCCGAGCGGTCGAAGGCCGACGAGCTCATGGACAGCGCGCGGCGCGCCCCGGTGCTCGTCTTCAATCGTCCGTCGCAGCCAAAACCGACCGCGCCGACTGGAGCGTTGACCGGCATTGACGGTGAACCCACGGGTTCGATTTACGCGAACGGCTATGGTCCTCCCGAATCCCGCGACGATCTCGCGAGCAAGCTCAGGCCTACCGCGCTCGAACGCGTGCGCGCCGCCCGCCTGCCCAATCGCCATCTGATGGTCACGCAGGGAACCGCTATTCCCTGCGTGTTGGAGACCGCCATGTCGTCGGACGTCGCCGGCTTCGTCTCCTGCGTCGTCGAACGCGACGTGATGTCGGATTCCGGCGAGGTCGTGCTGATGGAGAAGGGCACGCAGATCGTCGGCGAATATCGCGGCAATGTGCGGCGCGGCTCGAAGCGCATGTTCGTCCTGTGGACCCGCGCCAAGACGCCAACCGGGGTGATCGTGGCGCTCTCGAGCCCTGCGACCGATGCGCTCGGGCGCTCCGGTTTCGACGGCGAGATCGACAATCATTTCTTCGAACGGTTTGGCGGCGCGCTGCTGCTGTCGATCGTCAACGACGCTGGACAAATCGCCGCCACGAGGCTGTCGCAGGCCGAGATTCAGGTGAATTCCATCCAGAACTCCGGGCAGAGCGCGGCGGCGATCGCAACGGAACAATCGATCAATATTCCGCCGACCCTCACTAAGAAGCAAGGCGAACTCGTCTCGGTCTTCGTCGCCCGCGATCTCGATTTTTCCTCCGTATATCGCCTGCGGCTCGTCGAAGGCCGCACGCGAATCCTCGATCGAACGATCGTCGGGGGCATGGGGGGACCACAGAGGGTCACGAAGCCATGAGCGGCGAGGAAGCGGCTGTGCTCGAGGAATTCCTGCCACAAGACGCAATGGATAGCGGCGCGCCGTCGGCGGAGCGCCGTGTTCTGCTGCGATGCCTCGAGCCGATCGCCGACCTCCTCGCCGACTCCGAACTGACCGAAATCGTCGTCAACCGGCCGGGCGAAGTGTTCACCGAAGGCCCCAATGGCTGGAGATGCCATGAGCGCGGGGGCCTCGCCTTTTCGCATTTGATGAATCTCGCCACCGCCGCGGCGGCTTTCACCCGCCAGGATATCGCGCCCGACCATCCGATCGTCTCGACCGTTCTGCCAATGGGCGAGCGCTGCCAGATCGTGGCGCCCCCGGCTGTTCCGGCTGGCGCGGTGAGCCTCACGATCCGCAAGGTGGCGGCGGCAGCGATGACGCTCGACGAATTCGAGCGCCGCTCGCTCTTTGCCGATATTCGCCGAGCGAGCGACGGGCTCTCGGCCGACGAAGAGGCGCTCGTCGGGCTCAGAGACGCGGGCCATTGGCGCGCCTTTCTCGAACGCGCCGTCGCCAGCCGCCGCAACATCGTGATTTCCGGGGCGACGGGATCGGGCAAGACGACGCTCGCGAAAGGCCTCGTCGCGCTGATCCCCGATCATGAGCGCATTCTCACGATCGAGGATACGGCGGAGCTCACCATCCCGCAGCCCAATCACGTCCGCCTGCTCTACGCCAAGGATGGCTCGGGCGTCGCAAAAATCGGCCCGCGCGAACTACTGGAGTCCGCCTTGCGTATGCGCCCAGATCGCATCCTCCTGCAGGAGCTGCGCGACGGCACGGCTTTCTACTATCTGCGCAATGTGAATTCCGGCCATCCGGGCTCGATCACCACGGTCCATGCCGACAGCGCGCGCCTCGCCTTCGAACAGCTGACGCTGCTCGTCAAGGAGAGCGCCGAGGGACGCGAGCTCGCGCGCGAGGACATCAGGCGACTCCTGCATCTCACCATCGACATCGTCGTGCAGATGAGCCGCCGTGACGGCCGTTACCGCATCACGGAAATCCACTACGACCCCGAGGCCAAACGCCGCAATGCTTTCTGAATCGAGCGCGCCCAGAATTTTCTCCCTTCCCGCGACGATCTCGCGCGTGGAATGGAACCAATGGCCGCGCCTCGCGCTCCCAGTTGGTCTATTGCTCATGGCGGCCGCGACCTTTCTCCTTGTGGCGTCGAACGTCTTACTCATCGGGTTGCGCGCGCATGACGGCGGCTTGCATGTTTTCGATATTTTGACGCTTACGCCGCATTTCGGGACCGACAAGCGCCTCGACCGCTGGCTGACCATCGGCGCGCTCGCCGGCGCCATTGCGACATTTGCGCTGCTCGGCATGGTCTTGCGCGTGCGGCCACGTCCCCTGCACGGCGCCGCGCGCTTCGCCGCCTCTCGCGAAATTGAGCAGGCCGGATTGCGGAAGAAACACGGCTTGCTGCTCGCCCAGACGAACGGCAAGCTGCTGACCTTCGGCGGCGCGGAACATGTCATTGTCTACGCCCCGACGCGCTCCGGCAAGGGCGTCGGCGTCGTCATTCCAAATCTCCTCTCCTGGACCGACAGCGTCGTCGTCCTCGACGTCAAGAAGGAGAATTTCGTCAAGACGGCGGGCTTTCGCGCGGCGCACGGACAAGACGTCCATCTCTTCGATCCCTTCGACCCTCAAAGCCGCACGGCCCGCTATAACCCGCTCTCGGCCGTCCGCCGCGATCCGGCCGATCTTTATGACGATCTGCAGCGCATCGCCGGCATGCTGTTTCCGCCGGATCCACGCGGCGACCCGTTCTGGACGGAAGCGGCGCGTTCGGCTTTCATCGCCATCGGCGGTTACGTCGCCGAAACCCCGCAACTGCCGTTCACAATTGGCGAAATCCTGCGCCAGCTCACGGCGGCGAGCGATGTTAAGGCGCATTTCGAGGACGTGATGCGGGCGCGACAGAGTGGGCCGGACCAACTCTCGACGCCTTGCGTCGCCGCGCTCAACGATTTTCTCGCGGCTTCAGAAAACACGCTGCAATCGGTTCGAAAGACCGTAACCGCCCGCCTCGGTCTCTGGCTCAATCCCCGTATCGACGCCGCCACCTCGGCGAGCGATTTCGATCTCGCCAAGCTTCGCTCCCAGGCGATCTCGATCTATCTCGCGGTGACGCCGGACAATCTCGACCGGCTGGCGCCGCTCATAAATCTGTTCTTTCAGCAGGTCGTCGATCTCAACGCCCGCGAATTGCCGGAGCACAATCCGGCCCTTTCACGCCAGTTGCTGCTTCTACTCGATGAATTTCCGTCACTAGGCCATCTCGGCGTGCTGGCGAAGAGCGTCGCCTTCGTCGCCGGCTATGGCATCAGGCTCCTGACCGTCCTGCAGAGCCCCTCGCAATTGCGGGCGATCTATGGCGCGGACGACGCCAAGAACTTCTTGACCAATCACGCCGTCGAGATCGTGTTTACGCCGAAAGAACACGACGTCGCCGTCGAACTTTCGGAGCGCTTCGGGACGCAGACCGTGGAGGCGAAAAGCTTCTCGCGGCCTTGGGGATTTTCGAACCGCTCCCGCTCGGAGACAGTCTCGGACCACCGGCGCCCTCTCATGTTGCCGCAAGAGCTGAAGCTCGCGCCCAAAAGCAAAGCTTTCGTGCTCATGGCTGGCGTGCCGCCGATCCTCGCCGATAAGCTTGTCTATCACGAAGACCGCCGCTTCACCGTGCGCCTGCTTCCCCCGCCCGTGATCGAACCGATGCCGGCGCCCGCGCATGAGGCGCTGGCCTCGCAAGTTCTTCAGCTGAAGCAGGACGTCGCGGAATTGCGCGCCATCGTCGTTCGTCGCCCTCTGACCGACGCGGAAATCGACGACCCCGCGTCGATCCCTGCCGACGCGCTCTCGAGCCTCGCCGACGTCCCGCTCGATCTGGAAAATGTCTCGGAGGAAACTCTGAACGCCTGGGTGTCTGGCTATATCGACGGCGCCGCGCATTATGAAGAGGCTTCGGAGAAGAGCGAGACTTTGAGCGCCGCCCCGCCGGGGGCGGAAGACGCGCCAGCCAAGGGCGCATCTGGGCGCGGCCAGCGGCGCAAGCGAAATCAGGAGCTGAGCCGTGGCTGAGGAGATGAAAGACAACGGCCGCGCCTTCGAATTGAAACGACTCGTCCGCGACGGAAAGGTGGATGAATCTAGCGAACGCGACGCTGAACGCACCGGGGACGCTCCCGATCGACGCGCAGCTTCAACGGCGAGGGATCTCGCCGAGCTCGATTCCTTGCCCGCGCATCTGCGCCGCAAATATTACGTCGTCGAGGCTGGCGCTTCGGAAGCGAAATTCTATGCCGACCGAGGAGGCGAATATCTGGTGGCGAAGGCTGGCCGCGACCGCCTCGTCACACAGGTCGCCAGCATCGAGATTGTCCGAGACCTCGTCGCCATCGCCGCGCATCGCGGTTGGGAAAAGGTCGAGCTGATCGGTTCATTGGAATTTCGCAGGAAGGCCTGGCTCGCCGCCTCGGCGCGTGGGATCGAGGCGAAAGGCTATGAGCCAACCGAGCTCGATCGCGCCGCGCTGGGAAAAATGCAAAAGCAATCCGAAAGCGGCGACAGGTCCCTCCCCTTCAAGCGCGACAGGACCAGCGCAGGGACGCCGTTGCAGCGCTCGCCCTCAAAAACGGCGGAGCGGATTGAGAAAGATGGGACCGACGATCGCAACGCCCGCTCGCATCTCGCGGCCATAGAGCGCGTCGCCCTCGCAGCTTTCCCGAAAGACCCCGAAGCGCGCAAACGCGTTCTCGACGCCGCCCGCGAACGCATGGCGCATCATCGCCGTCGCGGCGCCCGCTTCGAGCAGGCGGAAATCGGCGAGCGGAAAGGGCCGACACGCGAAGCGCCCGTCGCGGCCAAGCAACGAAGGAAGTATGTTGATCGCGCTGAGCCGCATCGCGGGGATCGTTGACGTCCGTCTGAAATGCGATCGTCAATCTCGTTCTTTGCCGCGGGTCCGGATTGATTAAAGGGGGCGAGAGGTGAACGCCTAATTTTATTTCCGCAATTCTTGCGGCGAAAACGTTTGGATCTGCGGCGAATAGACCCTATAATCACCGCACACGACGCGGTGATTATGAGCTACATTCACGAACACAAGGACTGGCCCGCCTTCAGATGGAGCCAGGAGCGCCTGGCGGATCGGCTCGCGTCCGTCCGTCATCGCCAGGGCCGGCTGATCGGACGCATGGAGGGGCTCGGCTTTCGGCTGCGCGCGGAAGCGGTCCTTCAGACTCTCACTGAAGAAGTCCTGAAGTCCAGCGAGATCGAAGGAGAGCTGCTCGACAAGGAGCAGGTGCGCTCGTCGATAGCCCGTCGTCTCGGCATGGACGTCGCTGGCCTGGTCCCCGCCGATCGCGACGTCGAAGGCGTCGTTGAGATGATGCTCGACGCCACTCAGAACTATACGGCGCCGCTGACGAAAGAGCGGCTGTTCGCCTGGCACGCCGCGCTGTTTCCGACCGGTCGCAGCGGCATGCGTAAGATTGCCGTTGGCGCGTGGCGCACGCTGGCGACCGGTCCCATGCAGGTGGTGTCAGGACCAATCGGGCGCGAGCAGGTGCATTTCGAGGCGCCGAATGCGGCAAGGATCGAAAAAGAGATGCGAGCGTTCCTCGCCTGGTTCGAGGCTGGCGTCGCAATCGACCCCGTCATCAAAGCAGCCGTCGCGCATCTATGGTTCGTCACCATCCATCCCTTCGAGGATGGCAATGGCCGCATCGCCCGCGCGGTCGCCGACCTCGCGCTCACGCGTTCGGAGGACACTCCGCAGCGGTTCTACAGCATGTCGGCGCAAATCCGCCTGGAGCGCAACGCCTACTATAATATCCTGGAAGCGACCCAGAAAGGCGGCCTCGACATTACCGCTTGGCTTGAATGGTTCCTCGACTGCTTGAATCGCGCTTTCGACGGAGCGGAGACGATCTTGGCTTCCGTCTTGCGAAAAGCGCGCTTCTGGGACGCCTACGCCGGAACACCGCTCAATGACCGGCAACGCGCCATCATCAATCGGCTGCTGGACGGATTCGAGGGCAAGCTCACATCGTCGAAATGGGCGAAGCTCGCCAAATGTTCACAGGATACCGCGCTGCGCGATATCGACGATCTCCTCCAGCGCGGCATGCTGGTCAAAGACGCCGCCGGCGGCCGCAGCACGAGTTACTCGCTGCGCGAAGTCTGAGCATCGACCGATACCCCCCTTCCAGACGATTGCGCGGATGGGAAAGCTCCTTGGTCAGCGATCGTCCTCGGGCCCGTCCCTTTCCCTGCCCTTCGAATGGGCTCGGGCGCCGCGACGCGCGAGGCTCTCGGCAAACTCGCTTCTCAACTGATCGCGCTTCGTTTCAGGAGCCGTCATTTCGTCGGCGAACTGGCGCAGCTGTTTACCAAGTTCGTGATCGCCAGGATCGCCGGATCGTTCCAACTCCTCCGCCTGTTTCCGATATGCATCCCGAATCGCTGCCTGCCGGTCGCGCGCTTTCGTCTCCCAGGGATGCGGCGAGCTTTTCCCTTCCCGAGCCTCCCGCACGATTTCCTCTCGCCCTGACCGGTCGACGCGCGGCTGCCCGCCGCGCTCTTTGATGGCGCGAACGACGCCGCGCTCGGCCTTACGAACCTTGCCGCGGGTGCGGCGCGGCGTCGCTTCCGCCTCGACGCCACGCAATCGCAATTCCCCGGCGAAATGTTCCCGCCACATCGCAAGATCGCCTTTGCGTGGATTCAGCCGCTTTCCGTCGTAACCCAGCGACCGCACGGTCAGGTGGACGTGCGGGTGCTCATCGTCGAGATGCTGCACGAAGACATAATCATGTCGGCCGCCGAAGGTTTCGATCGCAAAGGCGCGGACGGCGTCCTTCACTGGCGCCGGGTCGGTTCCGGGCGGCATCGACAAGATGATGTTATGGGACAACGGCCCGTCTCGCCGCCGGGCTCCGTCCAATTCCGCGTCGTCGGCCCACCCCGCTTGGATATCGCGCAATCCCTGCCGCCCTTCCATGACGGCGCCGGTCTCCGTTTCGGCCGCGAGCGCGCCGCCACGGGTGATATAGTCGAGATGGGATTTCAGGTGGCTTACGGTTTTGGTCTTACCAGTGATCTTGACCATCACCTCCGGCGCCTTGGCGACGATCCGCTGCAATTTGGCCCGCATGGCGGGGGTGAGCTTTCGCGGATCGACGGGATCAGGAATCTCCCATTTCGAGCGCTTCGGCTTTCGAATGGGGGTTTGCCAGACATAGGAGATCGGCGGCAGCTCGAGGTCGCGATCCCCCTTGTCGCTCATCGGCCGCCTTCCCAATAGTCGGCATTCCGCTTCAGCGCCGCGCGCAGCTCGGCGAGCGCGTCCTCGATGCGCGCCGAAGCCTCGCGGATCACATCGGCCTCCAACTTCACCGGCAGTCCGATGAGCCGGTCGAGATTTGCCGCATGGGCGATCTGATTGATGTTGCCGCCGATGCGGTTCAACTCGCGCGCCACCGCTCGCAGCGCCTGGCGCTCGTCGTGCGTTTGCTGCACGGGAAAACCAAGCCGCGCCCGCACCAGCGATGCAATCCATTGCGTGCGGTTCATGCCGCGCTGCGCCGCGATCGTCGTCAGAAGACGCAGTTCGTTCTCGCGCAATCTAATCGTCACCTTGTGGGACGCTCCCGTCGTGATCGCTCCCTGCGTTGGCGCCTTCCCATTTCCGACCGCATGTTCGACGAGACGTCGCATCAAGGCGGATTTGCCGCCTTCGTTCGCCGCCATCGACGCGAATTTTTCGGCCAGCGCATCGTCGATATGAAATCCCAAAAACGCCATGCGTTCGCTTCGTCTTCTCAAAGCACGACGTGTTTAAAAACGGCTGGCGGCAAGCCTATCCTGCACTCAGCCTCGAAAAACACGATGCGCTCCATGTTCGAGTCTCGGGCTCCGATTCTGATTAGATGATCTCGTGTCGCGGCGAGTTCTTCGGTTGCCTCGGATCGTTCGGGGGCGGCATGCAGATCAGGAGCCGCCAGACCTGTTTCCTTCTTTGTCCGCGCCTTTCCCACACCCTCCGGCCTCTCTACGGCGCTATCTGAAGAGCGCGTTCGGCCTCTGGGCGCTCCGCTTCGCTTCGTCCCTTCGGGATGGAAAAGCCGCTACATCGTGCGCGACGTTGTGTCTGCTGGACTTCATGCAAGGGAGACGTCTGGCTTCAACGCCACCAGCTTCAATGCGGCGAGAGGCAACTCCTCGATCATGCCGCTCTCCTCGAAAAAGACGAGGCCGTGCGTTTCACCCTGGCGCGATCGGCGATCCAATATCAATTGGCCCAAGCGCTCACGGTGTTCGACGCGCAGCGTCACGCCCCCTTCCCTGGGCGCCGCTTTCCGTGGCGCCGATGACGCCGGCCCACGTGGCGGCGCCTCACGACCGCTTTCCGACGGATGAAGCAGGCCAACCGGGCGCCCTTCGTCAGCGCGGGGAACGCCATCCGCGTTCCGTCCGACGACGCTTGGCGAGATTGCGTCGTCGGCTGTCGCGCCAATCGCCGCCTCGCGCTGCGACGCATCGACAATCTGCAACGGCCGCCCGCTCAGACCCTCGCAAAATGTAACCGCTTGAGCACGCGTGAACGAGTCGTGCGCCGCGCAAAACGACTCGACAGCCTGAGGAAATTTCTTCCACATCTGATGTAGTTCATAGACGGCGCGGATCGGGGATGTGGCCAATCGATCCCGCAGCGCCGGCGACATCTGCGCGACCGACGCATACATGGCGATGTAGCTCTTGTCCTTGCCGAGCCGCAGCGCGATCTCCTTCTGCTTTTCGCCAGCCACGAGGCGGGAGCTGATGAAAACGGCGATATCCGCCGCCGAAAGATCGTCCCGTTGGATGTTTTCAATCATCTGGTCGTAAGGATCGGAAGCGCCTTCTGAATGAACGAACGCCGGGATCGTGGCGTGGCCAGCGAGCTGCGCCGCCCGAAACCGCCGCGCCCCGAAGACGATCCGGCGCCTTCCCTGGGCGTCAGCTGGAGTGACGCCTATCGGCTGAAGCACGCCGCGCTCCCGGATCGACGCGGCGAGCTCCACGAGCGTCTTCTGGTCGAAAGCCCGGCGCGGCTGATCCCGGTCCTCCTCGATCGAGGAAAGCGGAACCTCGAGGGGTTTTCCGCTCGAGACAGGCGCTTCCAGCCCTTCGAGATCGTCCAACAACTGCGCGACGTCATCGAGTTTACGGGCGTAGCTCATGGCGTCTCCATCTTCATCGCAAGCTTGTCGAAGACGGTTCGCATCTCGCGCCCGGCCTCGCGCGCCGCCGTCTTCGACAGACTCCAGACAGGCTTTTTCTCGGCCAGCGCTTCGCCGATCGATGAGCGCTGCGGGATCACGCCGTCGAACAGATATTTTGTGCCGAACCTCTGGACGAGGCTCTTCAAGTTCTCCCGCTGGCGCGGCGAAGTCGTCTGCAAGCGGTTCGGGATCAGGCCCAGAAACGCAAGGTCAGGATTATATTTCTGCTTCACGCCGACGATGTGCTTGAGCAGCGTTTCGATGCCGTCGATGGCGTAGTCATCGAGGTCGATGGGCGCCAACACGAACTGCGCGGCGACCAGCGCGGCGAGATTGCGCACGCCGAAGGTGGGCGGAGTGTCGATAACGGCGATATCGAAGGCGCGCGACGAGTCTCGGAGATTGGCGCGAAACCGTTCGATGACCTTTCCGTCCACGGCGACGATATTTCGTAAAGCAGCGCTGCCGCCAAGGACCCGAATGCCGGCGCTCGCCAGCGGCGGAATGGCGATTGGACGCATAAATAACGCCGCGGCGTCGATGTCGCCGACGTGTGTCTCGAGCGTCGTCGAGCCATTGCTCTGGGGATCGAGGTCGAGGAAGAGAACGCGCTTGCCGCGCTCCGCGAAATACCAGGCAAGATGCACGGCGAGCGTGCTCTTGCCGACGCCGCCCTTCTCGTTGTTCACGACGAGCGCCTTCATGCGGCCGCCTTCTCGGCCGTCACGACAAGATCACGATTGGCGGCGCTCATTATGTCTCCATGCCCTCCGTCGGTGCAAAAACGCAGCGACGGAGACTATTTGCCTCAGCCGCGCAAAGAGAACGACTGCGAGATTTCACAGGGGTCGGACAAGGAGCCCTTCTGCCCGTTGCGTTTTGCCGGTCGACGTTAAAAAGTTTGCCCTGGGCAAACTCGCCTCCGAACTTTGCGCCCTGCGGGCAGGGATCGAAGGTAAGGACAGGCGCTGGAAAAAAGTTTGCCCCCGGCAAACTGGGCTGCGAACCGAGCTGCCGGGGGCGAAATCACGGGCGAGGGGTCGCGCACGGCCCCCGCGTTGGCGTCACTTGCGTTTCGCCTTCTTCTGCGTCTCGAGCGCGGCATCGGCTTCGTTGCTCCCCGACTGGTCGGTCTTGGTGGAAGCAAGGATCGAAAAATCGTCGCAGTTGAGGTCGACGGTGTAGACCTTCGCCCCATCCTTCTCGAAGCTGCCCTGCTTCAGCGTGCCGCGCGCCATCACCAGATCGCCGGGCTTTGCATAGTCGCGGACATATTTGCGGGCGCTTTCGCTCCAGACCGTAATCTCGTTCCAATAGGGCCTGTCCTTCGTCTCGCCGTTGTGGTCTTTAAAAGCGTAGTTGGCGCAGATCGAAATGCGGATGGTCTGTCCGACTTCGCGAACCTTGCCGATGCGGCCGAGGATCTGGAATTCCGCAAAAGTCTTCATCTTGCTCTCCATCGTTGGGGCGGCTGCCCCGGTTGCGATGGCTGTTCCTGATGGCCGCAACAGGCGACGTCCGAACCAAAGCGCCGAAAAGCGCGAGGCCGGAGCAGAGCGGAGGACCCTGGAGGCCGCGGCGATTTTGGCGCGCGAGGAATTGGCGTGCAGCGCCAAGGGGAAAATCGTTGCGACCGCAGGGTTTTGGGCGGCGACAGCGGCCATAGGACGAAACGCCATGCAACCGGTGGTGGGCGCATGAAACGGAGAGCAAAAGATAAAGGCCGTTAGCAAATTCTGATCTCGGAAAATTCGATTTGCGGCGTTTGGCGGACTCTAACCTCGACCCTATGGGAGGCGACCACACGAAGTCCATTCCTGAGGCGGATGACTCGGCTTTCGGCGCGAAACGATATCGGCGGAAAGGCGACGTAATTCCGCGGTGCACAAAACCGGCGACTGGGAAGCGGACAGTGATGCAAACCCGCCGAGATACGTGTAGCGCGTCGAGCCACCGTTAGGGATCTCCTAGTGGCACCGAACATCGAGCCGCAGCGCAACATCGTGGCATGGTCACCGAAAGCTGCGGCGTCCGTGGCTATCCATGTGCGGATGAAGCCGAAGCCCCTATCGATCGCGACACGGTTCTGATAGCCGAAGGTCGGGATCGCAATGTCGACCGGCGGCTTCGTTCCGTCGGGCCGCTCCTTCGCCTTGCTGAACTTCACGGTCCAGCGCGCGTCGCGATCTTTCTGCCGCAGTTTCGCGGGCCTCTCCGCCTAGCCCTTGGGAATGCGCCCTTCCTTGATCGCCTTCTTCTCATCCTCGCTGTTGCGTTCTTTGCCTGCGCAGACGCGTAACCCGATGAACCGGCACATCGGCCAAGAGACCGTCCGGAAGAGGAAGACCTTCCAAATATTCGAGACGGTCGAGCAATCGATTGGCGGCCAACGAATTGGCGCCTGGCTCGAATTGCCGAAGCCAAATATAGCGCGTCACCCGTTCATCGACCGTCTCTTCGAGGAGACGCAGCAATCGCTCTCTGACCTCGGGACTCAATCGATCAGCTATTCGGCTTTCGAACTTGCGTTCTGCGTCGACCAACGCATCGGCGGACAAGCGCTCGATCGTCGATATCGTCGGAAGGATCGTGCGAGATTGGCGGCATTCGTTCACGAACCGACGAACCAGGTCCTCGTTCGACGCCGCGAGCTCGGCTTCGCGGCCGAGCCAGTCTCGCAAGTCGCGAGCGACGCGCCCTGAAAAGGAACGAAAACCGTAAATCTTGCGCAACTCGGAAAGATGCTCGTGGCGAGTCTCCTCGCGCACCGCGTAATCTGCGAGATCGTCAGCACGCAGGCCGAGCTGCGCTCCGATGAATTCCAAAACCTCCTTCGGGATCAGCTCCCCCGGCGCCAGAATGCGCCCCGGGTAGCGCAGCGCGCAAAGCTGCAGCGCGAAACCGTATTTGTTATGGGGACGCCGTCGCCGCTCGATGTGAGCGATATCCTCGTCGCTGAGCGTGTAATGGACGAGCAGTTCCGCCTGGTCGGTCGACAGGCGCAGAAGCGCTTCTCTTTGCCGAGGCGTCAGCACGATCCGGCGCGGCATATGTGTTCCTTTTTCAAGTTTGATGATGGTTTAAGACACTTTGTTTAAGATGCGGATTAAGATACAAATTTGGGTGACAAAGCAGCCCCGCCGTCTCCGCTGCCTCAAACCATCGTTTGTGAAACATGCTGATCGGATATGCCCGCGTCTCGAAAGCCGACGGCTCGCAGTCTCTCGACTTGCAGCGCGACGCCCTGGGCGCCGCTGGCGTCCAGCCGGATCAGGTTTATGAGGACCGCGCCTCGGGCGGCAGGGACAATCGCCCGGGCCTGGAGGCCTGTCTTCGGGCGTTGCGCGAGGGCGACGTGCTCGTGGTCTGGAAGCTCGACCGGCTTGGGCGGTCCCTCGCCCATCTGGTCAACGTCGTCAAAGACCTTTCAGGACGCGGCGTAGGGTTGCGAGTGCTGACCGGAAAGGGCGCGCAAATCGATACGACCACTTCGTCCGGCCGCATGATCTTCGGCATCTTCGCGACGCTCGCGGAGTTCGAACGTGATCTGATCCGTGAGCGCACCATGGCTGGGCTTGCGCCCGCGCCCGGGGTCGTAAGGGAGGCAGAAAATTCGCCCTCACCAAAGCCCAGGTTCGTCTCGCTCAGGCCGCGATGGCTCAACGCGACACTCCGGTCTCCGCGCTTTGCGCCGAACTCGGTATCGAACGCGTCACCCTCTATCGCTACGTCGGCCCAAAGGGCGAGCTCAGAACTTACGGAAAGCGAGTTCTCGGCTTAGCGTAGGATTCCGCCCCCTCCCGCAAACGACCCCTTTCGAGACGCTGCTCGACATCGGTCCCGACATCCGGCCGCGTGCCATCATCTGCGACAAAGGCTATGCCAGCAAGGCCAATCGCGAGGCTGCCCGACGCCGTGGCATCGCGCCCGTCATCCCGCACAAAGCCAACGAAAAGAACAGACCCGCCTTCTTCGCTCGGACCCTCTACAAAGCCCGTGCTCGCATCGAACACGGCTTCGGCCGGCTGAAGCGCTTCGGTGCCTGCCCTGCAATCGGTATGCTCGGTACAACGCGGGCTGGACATGAGACCGCAATCGCTTTGCGGTCAAAACTGCATGCTCACGCCTGACACAGGGCCGTGGAAGACGGCGTCGACTCCACGTCGCTCGTTACCCCATCCGCGCGAATAATCGATGCCCAAGACGCGATAGCCGAGCGTGCCGGTAAACTTCAGGCCGTTGAATTCGAAATCGTGATTGTAACCGCCAAAGCACTGCCAGCTGAACTTGCTGCCGGCGCCGAAGCCGCCAATGTCGCCCCGGAGCTGGAATTCGTCGGCGGGCGATAACTGATGGCGAACGCGTAGTCCGACAAGCGGATCAATCCAACGCATCGCCCCAGAGCGCGCCACTGTTGTAAAAGATCATAATAGAGATATTCGAGTTTGGCGCTCAAGGCGCGCGACAGGGCCATCTCGGCGCCGCCGCCGATCGTCCAACCGACAAGATTATTGTATTGATCGCCCTTGACCGTTCTCGCGACGAGGGCGGACGGAACGAGGGTCTGCTGCAGTGTTAAGGTCTGATTGGCGCCTCCGAACGCTAGGCCTCCGGTGGCGTAGACAAGAATGTTTGGCGTCACCGCATAACCAAGGCGTCCGCGAACAGTGCCCAGATATTCGAGGCTTCGCCTGAGCGTTGCACTCGTCACCGCGTAGGACGCCGGACCGTTGGCGACGATATTGCCGAAGCCGCCGCCGCCCCTGACGCTGGCCCCGGAAACGCCCGCTTCCAGACCAACGACGAAATGGTCAGCAAATTGCCAGTTATAGCCGATCTGGCCTCCACTCAGGAATCCGTCGAGCCGCGCGCCGATCACGCCATTGGCTCCGAGCGCCGAAACCGGGCCGAAGCCGGCAAGCGCGCTGTCGACGAGACTGACCGTGCGCGCATGGATTGGATCGCTGCCGGTCCATGCATGTGCGAAGGTGAAGCCGACATAGAGGCCCGTCCAGGTAAAAGCCGGAGGGGGCGCAAGCGGCTGACCCTTGTGGGCGGGCAGGTCGGCGCCGAACGCCGGCGCAGCGATGAAGGCGAGAGCAATGGCGCTCGTAGCGACGCGCCCTTTGGCGTTACCGAAGTTGAGCATTATCGTCAGTCCCGAAGCAATCAATGCGCGCCGTCGAGGTTAGGTGGAAGGTTGGATGTCGTCGGCACGCCCGCTGTGCGAAAAAATTGCATCCGCCACCAATGGCGCCCAGAACGTCCGTGTCGGTCGCAGCTCAGCGCGTCTCCCGTGCTGGTCCGACGCGAGAGCGGCTTTCCGTCCCGACCTTTCCGGCCGAGACAATCTTTCTCATGGGCGAGCACGAATGTGGGCGCGCTCAATTTACTCGCTTCACCGGCGGCGGCGCCCAGGAGCCGTTCAGGACCTCGGCCTTCGGCCAGTAGAGCCGCAAGTTCATGGTGAAGGAACCGCTCTCTGGCGCCGGGAGCCAATTGGACTCCTTCTCCTTGCCCGGCGACTCGCGCTGAATGTAAAGGTCGAGCGACCCATCGGCATTGAAGGCGAGCTTGTCGCGGTCGCCGATCGCATAGCGATCGATCGCGTTGGCCGTGAACAGCTGGCGCTCGTCGTACATGGTCAGCGACCAGAAGCCGCGCACCGGCGGAATCTGATCCTTGGCGAAATGCAGGACATAGCGCCTGTCGCTGCTGAAGGGCTGGCCGTTGGCGTCGGCGAAGGCCGTCGGATAGAGCGCGTCCTCGATGGCGTTTGCGCCATATCCGCCATAGGCCACCCCGGCCCGATGCAGATAGTCCGTTCCGTAGGTTCCAATCGCCGTCATATTGGTGCGCCAGCCATTGGCGAGCACGCCAGCCTTTCTCCAAGCCTCCTTGATCTGCGGAAGCGCCACGGTCGGCGCCGAATTCAGTGCGTCCTGCACCTCCTTCGGTGCGGAAGTGAGTTTGAAACTCTTGCCGGGTTCGATTCCGATACGCTTCATCCGGTCGAGGATCGGATTGTCGTTGGCGTGCGGCGGATTGGTCTTCATCAGTTCGGCGAACATGCTGAAGAACCGGGAAGCATCCATTCTGTCGATCTGGTCCGGAGGCGCACTCATGTCCTGCTTCGGATCGACCTTGCCTTTTGGCGGCGTGTAGGGCTTGCCGTAAGCGCTCAGCGGCGCCGCCTTAATGCCGTCCTGGAACATACGCACCGCCGCATAGTCGGCCTTGCCATTGGTCTGGGCCCTGCCGATCAGCAGCCCCATTCCGGTCGGGCTGCGGTACTGCTTGACCCCGGCCGGCAATTTACCCTTCCAGTTCGGGCCCGTGATCGCGAAGGTCTGCGCCTCGTTCCCCGTGGTGCGCGTCCCCGGAACCGTGAACACATCGCTCCAGAAGTCGAGGAAGGGCAGCAGGTAATAGCGGTCACCCGCCGCCGGCACGCTGATGACCAGCGGCTCTTTCGTCACATCATATCCAAGGGATGAGTAGAGTGTATCTGCATTCGGGCGCACCACGATGGTGAACGACGGATCCGGAAACGCCCGCATATGGCCGAACTGATTGAGCGGAGCGCTGGTCCCGATGGGAGCTTCGACATTCTTGCCGACCCGAAAAGTAATTTCCGACAGGATGAGCGGATAGGCGTAGACAAAAGTCTCCCGTGCGATCTCGCGGGCTTCGTCCGCCGAAACCATCTGCTGCGCCGACGCTGACGGCGCTCCCAGTAACATGAGCGCGCATGCCGCGGATACCACGTTCTTCTTCATTCGTTTCTCCTTCGAGGCAACTTGATTTGCCGAGGCGGATGCGAAACGCGCGCCGCGCGAAAAGATCGGACCTCAGTTGACGCGCTTGAGGGGCGGCGGAGACCAGGATCCGTCGAGCACTTCCCGACGCGGCGAATAGAGCCGCATGGTCGGCTGGAACGCCGCCCTGGGCGCCGGCAGCCAATTCGCTTCCTTGCCCTTGCCGGGCGAATCGGCTTGCACATAGATGTCTATCGAGCCGTCAGTGTTGTATTCCAGCTTGTCGTAGCTGCCGATGGCGTAGCGATCGATCGGATTGGGAACCTGGAAGCCGTCCTTGTCATACATGGTGATCGACCAGAAGGCGTTGGCTGGCGGCGTCTGACCCTTGGCAAAATGGAGCAGGTACTTGTTGGCGCCATTGAGCGGCTTGCCCTCACCATCGGTGAACGCCGTGGGGTAAACGGCATCTTCAGGAAGGTTGGCGCCGAGGCCTCCCAAAGCGATCAACGCGCGCCATTGATAGGCGGTGCCATAAGTGCCCATGTGCTCTCTACCGATATTCCAGCCATTTTCGGCCGGGGTCATGGTGAGCATTTTCACAGGCATCGCGGTGATCGTGTCCTTCGCCGCCTTGTTGACGATGGACTTGATTTGCGGATCGAGCTTGGAGGCGTCAAAGGACTTACCCGGCTCCAGTCCGAGCTGGCGGAGCCGGAATAGGATCGGATAGTCGTTCGGATGCGGAGGATACTTGACCATCAGGTCGGCGAGCCGCGTCAACATGGCGACACCGTCGAGCTTGTTGACCTGGACGAGCGGCGGGGTCTTGTCGTCGATCGACGGATCGGTCGGGAGCGACTTCGGCGGCGCATAGGCCTTGCCCCACCGCGAGAGAGGCGTCAGCCGGTAGCCGTCCTGAACCTTGTGGACGTTGTCGTAATCGGCTGGCCCATCCGTCTTGGTGCGGCCCAATATCCAGATCGCCGGCGTCGGCGCGACGATCTTTTCGACGCCGGCCGGCAGGGCACCGCGCCAGTCCGGCCCGACAATGGCATAGTTCGCGGCCTTCGTGCCCGTCGTCCGGCTGCCGACCACGGAGAAGACATCCGTCCACATGTCGAGCATCGGCAGCAGGTAGTAGCGGCCTTGTGTATCGGGGACGGAAAGAATGAGCGGCTCGGATGACAGATCGAGCCAAGCCATGGAGTAGAGCGTATCGAAATTATACCGCACCACGTCCTTTTCGTCGGCTTTGGGATAGGCGCGCGCATGGGCGAACTGATTGACGGGCGCGCGCAGATTGACCGTGGCCGCGTCGGGCACGTTGGTCGCCTGGCGCATCGTGACGTCCATGCTCACGATCGGATAGGCGAAGAGATAAGCGTCGCGCGCCAGCGCGTAGGTCTCTTCGGGCGAGAGCGCCGTCTGGGCCACAGCCGTAGCGCCGAGCCCGATGAACGCGCCCAGAGCAAGCGAATATCTTCTGATTGCAGCCGCTGCGCTGGAAATCATGATCGCACTATCTCCTATAAATTGGTCAAGCTCGTGTCTGCGAACTAACTCATAGCATCGGAAATTTCACAGGATTGTCCGATTCGGGACAATTGGTTTATGTGGCCTTCGTAGAGTACGCGATCATCGTACTGGCGTGTGCACGGAAGCCCGAAAGAAGCCGGACGCTTCATGGGCGCCCGCCGCTATTGTCCTGTCAAAATCGCCACGGGGCCACATTTCAATGACGCGAATGAGCAAGGCGAAGGCGGATCGGATTCTCAGCGGCGCGGGCTGGCTTTCTGAACAACCTGAAGCTTTTCGCGCCGAAGTGCTGCAGAGGTCGAAGCTACTGAGATATGCGCCAGGGGACGTTGTCTTTCGCCTCGGCGATCCAATCGGCGGCATCTACGGGCTCGTCGACGGAACAGTGGCGGCGAACATAGCGCCGCCGATGTCGATCCCACGCCTGATCCACCTCGGCGCGCCGGGCCACTGGACCGGTGAAGGCTGCTTTTTCACCCGACACCCGCGTCGGGGCGAATTGCGCGCGATCGTCGAAACCTGGATGATGCACCTGCCGCTCGAAGCAATGGATCAGATCGCGGCGCTCGATCCGCAGGCGGCGCGCCATTTCGCGCAAATATTGATGGTCACCTTCACGACGCTCGTCCGCGTGATCCACGATCTCCAAAAGCCCGAAGCAACCAGACGAATCGCTTCGGTCCTCAATCGGGCCACATGGATTGGCGACAGACCGATCCCCCTTTCTCAGGCGGAATTCGGCGCAATGGCGAACGCATCCCGTAAACAAGTGAATGCTGCGCTGCAGTGCTTCGCGGCAGAAGGTTGGCTTACGCATACCTATCGCTCCATCACGATCGTGAACGCGGAGGCGCTTCGTCTCTTTGCCGAAAAAGAGGACGAGAGCTGAAAGCCCGATGCCGCAGCATGTTGTGGCCTTGAAGGTTCGATGACAAAGAGACCAACGTCTTCGTCGGAGTAACTGATCCGACAGAGAGGCAATTCCATTGGGTCCGCTTCCCGGCCGCGACGCTTTGCCTGTGCTTCTCGGACTCGCCGCAAGCGCGGCGGGTCAATCGTTCTTGCTTGTGGTTCTTCCCCCACTCGGCCGCCGCCTCGGATTTTCAGATATAGAAACCGGCGCGATCCTGAGCGTCTCGGCGCTACTCCTGATCGTCTGCGCGCCGATCTGGGGCTATGTCAGCGAGCGGATCGGGAGGCGGAAGGTGATGTTGATCGCCCTCGCGGGCGCGTCATTGGGGCCGGCTGCGTTCAGCGTCATCGTCGGGGCTCGGATCGGCGAGACGATTTCCGCGGCTTTCGCGCTGATCCTTTTGTTCGTTAGCCGGTCGGTTCAGGTAGTGGTTTCAGCCGGCTTGTTGCCCGCGGCCCAGGCTTATGTCGCGGACTTGACGGCGCCGTCGCGTCGCGCCGGGGGCATGGGCCTCATCGGCGCGGCTTTTGGCGGCGGCGTCGTTCTGGGCGCCACGCTTGCATGGAAGCTTGGCGGCAAGGACGCTGTCTTTGTTTTCGAGATGATCGCGGCGCTTGTCGCCGTTTCATTCGCCGGCGTTTTTCTGCTTGTGCGAGAACCAGGACGTCGCGAAGTAAAGGTCTCCGGCAACGGCCTTCCTTCGCCGCTTGCGAGAATCTGGCCCTTTCTCGCAATCACCCTGCTCGGGGTCACTGCATATGCGATTTTGCAGCAGGTCACGGCGCTCCGCTTGCAGGACGCTTTGGGCTTTTCATCCCAGGACTCGATCGCCAGGGCTGGTGCGGCGCTCATGGCGACGGCGCTTGCAATGGTGGTCGTTCAAGGACTCGCCCTGCGCGTTCTGGCGTGAACGCCAGAACGATTGCTGAATGTCGGCGCAGTAACGGCGGCTTTTGCCATGATGATCGCGGCGCTGGCGCAAACTTATGCGGAGATTTTCGGCGCTCTCGTCATTTTTGGCTCGGCGATTGGACTTATGCTCCCCGGAAACCTTGCTGCGCTGAGTTTGCGCGTCGGCGCGGACGCACAAGGCAAGGCCGCGGGAATCAACGTCGTCGGTCAGGGCATGGGTCAAGCGTTGGGACCAGTGCTGGGCGCGAGTCTGCACCAGCTTTCTCCGTTGGCGCCGTTCTTCGCGACGACGATATTGATGATCGCCTCCGTCGTTCTTACGGTCTATGTGTCGCGGGGCCGGTTCGCCGCATCAAGCCCATAGAAAAATGGTGATGTCGACCCAGATTTTGTTGTGCAGCGGGTTGGCGGTCGGCGCCGATCGAAGCTGACCGATAGCATGCGTGTGAAAAAGCTCCGAAGCGGGACCCGATGCGCTTGATTTATAAATGCATGGACTTCCAACGATTTCCGCTCTTTTTGGAGGGGTCCAAATCGGCGCTGAACGGGACCCCTCTCCATCGTCGAATCCAGTTACAATATCAAAATGTTGTGAATGAACTTCGTGGGGTCATCCTCCCTCGCCTATTTACATTCAAGTCCGTGCCCCAACTCGAAGCCGAGATCGCTCGCTACATCAGGGAGCACAACAAATCAGCGCAGCCCTTCGCCTGGACAAAGCCGGCAAAGGCCATATTCGACAAGCTCGCCGAGCTTCCTGAACCTTCCGTCTGAGTCAGTGCACTAGAGCTTTTTGCATTTAGGTTGACGCATATCCTGCGGCTTTGATGTAGTTTGCGCATTCCTCTGGCGTGTAGGTTTTGAGGATTTGGGCGATTGCGTCTGCGACGGCGTCGAGCGATCTCGCTTTGGCTTTCCGAAGCAGTGTCTTCAGCTTCGAGAAAACCTGTTCGATCGGATTGAGATCGGGCGAGTATTTCGGCAGGAACAACAGGTGGGCGCCGATCGCGCGCAGGGCGCGCCGCACAGCCTTGCCTTTGTGCGTAAGCGTGATGCGACGACCGCGGATCAGTTGAGGCCGCAGCATTTCTTGTATTTTTTGCCTGATCCGCATGGACAGGGATCGTTGCGACCGACTTTGCCGAACGAAGTGGATGTGAGCGGCGACGATACTGGCGTCATGTCGCCGAGATCATGGCTTTCGAGACGCCATTTATTGAGGGCCAAGACGAACGGGCCGATCAGTTCCGTCGCGGTTGATGCGAGGGCGTCATGCTCGAGCTTGGAGAAGCGCGCGTCGCCTCGAGCGATATCGGCGAGCGTCAGCAAGCCCGACATGGCTTTGGCGGTATCCAAGTCCGCATCGAGCAACGGTCGCCATGCAGCGGGGCGAAGCTTCACCGCCTTTTCGAAGCCTTCGATCCACAACTCCCAAAGCACATCGCCGTTGCGATCATCGATGGCGAAGTAAGGCGCATAGGTCCCGGGCCTCTCGAAAAGCCGTTTCGCGAGATCATTGTAGTGCGCCATGACGAGCGCCAGCACTTCGTTCAGGTGAGCCATCGAGTCGAAGGCGGGCGCCGCCTCCTCGTCCGTCTGCCCCCAGACGACCGGCAGCCATTCGCTCGGCGGGATCATCTCCGGACAAACGAGCACGCCGGCGACGAGCCCATCGAGTTCTTCCAGCAGCATGGCCTCCTCGCCCATGTCGAGGAGAGCGCTTTTAAGCTGCCCGAGATGGCGCGGCGGCTTCCGCATGAGGCTTCCATTTCCAGGGAAGGAGATCATCGATCCGGTTGATCGGGTGATCGGCGATGCGAGCGATGACGTCGGCGAGCCAGGCTTCCGGATCGACGTCGTTGAAGCGCGCGGTTTCGATCAGCGTATACATGATCGCCGCCCTTCGCCCGCCCTCGTCGGAGCCGGCAAAGAGGTAGTTTTTTCTGCCCAATGTCAGGGGCCTGACGGCACGTTCGGCAGCGTTGTTCGTCATCTCGAGACGTCCGTCGTCGACGTAGCGGATCAAGGCCATCCAGCGCGAGGTCGCATAACGGATGGCCTTGGCGAAGTCGCTCTTGCCGCTGATTTTGGCCAGCGTCGCGTCAAGGAAGGCGCGGAGTTCGGCAAGGACGGGAGCCGATCGTTCCCGGCGCGCGGCGACGCGCTCGGCCGGCGGCTTGCCTTTGACGCCGGCCTCGATGACGAAGAGCCGCGCGATGATGTCGAGCGCTTCGGCCGCCGCCGGCGATTTCGTTTCGATATGCACGTCGTAGAGCTTGCGCCTCGCATGCGCCCAGCAGGCGACCTCCTTCAGCGGCGCCGGCGCGCCGGTTTTCGGATCGGCCTCGTAAAGGCCGCCGAAGCCCGTGTAGCCATCGGCATGGAGATGGCCGCGACAGCCCTTCAGCAAGGCATGGGCGTGCTCGGACGTGCGGTCCGGCGAGTAGAGGTAGAAGGCGGCCGGCGGCGCCGTCGACCCATAGGGCCTTTCATCGCGCACCGCCGTCCATAATCGGCCAGTCTTCGTTCTGCCGCGTCCCGGATCGAGCACGGGCACCGTCGTATCGTCAGCATGAACGGCGGGACCGCCGCGCACGTGACGCGCGATGCACTCGGCCAGCGGCTCCAGCAGCGCCGCCATATGGCCGACCCAGCCGGCCATGACCGAGCGGTCGATCGTCACGCCTTCGCGTGCGTAAATGCCGGACTGGCGATGCAACGGAAGGTGATCGCAATATTTGGCGACGATGACATGAGCCAGCAGCGCCGGCCCCGGCCGTCCCTTCTCGATCGGCAGCGTCGGCATGGGCGCCTGAACGATCGTCTCGCAGGCGCGGCAGCTCATCTTCGGCCGCACATGCGCCACGCGCTTGAAGTGCGAGGCGACATATTCCAGCATCTCGCGCTCGTCGACGCCGACCCGTCCGAATTTGCTCCCGCCGCAGGTCGGGCAGACGCAGGGCGCGTCGTGCACGACCGTCTCTAGCGGGAGATGGTCGGGCAGAGGCGCACGAACGGACGGCTTCTTCGGGGTCGATGACGAAGCGCCGTTTGTGGTCGCTTCGCTTCGCGCCACGCGCCCGGCGTCGCTCTCCTCCATGTCGCCGATCAAGAGTTCGAGCTGTTCGATATCGCGGTCGAGCTTTTCCGACGAACGCCCGAAACGCGCGCGCCGCAAAACGGCGAGCTGCATTTTCAGCTTCTCGATCAGCAGGGTCTTGGCGTGAACTTCCGCGGCGAGCGCCTCGGCGAACCGTCGCAGTTCGGTGGGGTCTTCGGGCAAATCGGCAGCGGCGCGCGACATGGTTTTGTCTACCACAAGACACGCGTCGGCGCAGCTCGAGAATGCATGGATTCTAAAGGAAGACCGGGCGTTCCGGCGCTTCTGGCGCAACCGTCCGCCGCCAGTCGATCCCCTCGATCAGCAAGGCCAGTTGCGCCGCCGTCAATTGCAACGCGCCCTCGACGATCGGCGGCCAGACGAACTTTCCCTTCTCCAGCCGCTTGGCGAAAAGACACAGGCCCGACCCGTCCCAGGTCAAGATCTTCACGTAATCGCCGCGCTTGCTCCGGAACACGAAAGCCGCGCCGGAGAAGGGATCGTTGCGAAGCACCTGCGCCACGTCGGCGGCGAGTCCGTCGAAACCGCGCCGCATGTCGACGGGCTTCAACGCCAGATAGACCTTCACCCCCGGCGCGAACTGAAGCATCAAAGGTCACCCAGCGCCGACAACACGCGGCGCAGAGCCTCAGTGTCCACATCTGCGTCGAGCGACAAGCGCGCGCCATTCGGCAGGCTGACTTCCATGGCGCCGCGCCGCACGTTCTTGCGCGACACCCGCGCCGGCGTGGCGGCAATCTTCGCCACCGGCGCCGACGACGGCGGCAGAGCCGGGCTCATCGGAGCCGGCTTCAACTCCAGCAGCTCGACGGGAACGAAAGTCTGTGCGGCTAGCTCCGGCGACATTTTCGCGGGCGCTGTCTCTTTCGCCGGCCCCCGCCGGCGATCCAGCCAGCCTTCGCGCGAACGCCGCAGCCACTTGAAAACCAGATTGGCGTTCAATCCGTGCCGTCGCGCGACAGCCGCTACGGACGCGCCAGGCGCCAACGCCTCCGCAACGATCCGCTGCCGCTCCTCAAGGCTCCACGTGCGCCGCTTGACGCCATCCTTCGCCGCCGACATTGGTGTCCACCTGTTCGATGGTGGACACCTAACCAACTCCATATGCGTTCCGGTAGGCGGTCGTCAGATCACGCATACCTTTGTGCGAGCCGAGATTGTCGAGCACGACGATGTCGCCGGATGCGAGCGTCGGAACGAGAAATTGTTCGACATAGGCGAGGAAGCGTTCGCCGTTGATCGGACCGTCGAACAGGCAGGGCGCGTCGATGCGGTCGCAGCGCAAGGCGGCGAGGAAGGTCGCCGTCGTCCAATGGCCGTGCGGGACTTTATCGATCAGCCGCTCGCCGCGCGGCGCCCAGCCATGGACCCGCGTCATATTGGTCTTGGCCCAGGTCTCGTCGATGAAAACCAGGCGGCGGGGATCGACGTCGGCTTGACGCCGCCGCCAGCGTTCGCGATGGCGCTTTACGTCCGGTCGATCCTGCTCGCGCGCGACGAGCGTCTTTTTTTGAACGTGACGCCAATCCGGCGAAGGAAGCGGCTCATCACCGAGACGTCGGCCGCAACGCCATGCTCCGCCTGCAAGCGGTCGCAAAGCGCTTGCAGGGTCGCATCCGACTTTTCGGCGCGCAGCGCTTCCAGAAAGGCGCGATGCGGTTCAAGCTTCAAACGCTTGTGGCCTCCCAGTTGCCCCGCCGCGCGGGAGCCGCTTTCCTCGACGCGCCTCAACCATCGGATGGCCGAAGACTCGCTGACGCCAAACCGCGCCCCAGCCGCGCGTCGGCTCATGCCCTCCCGAAGGACCGCGTCGATCACCCGATCACGTAAATCTTGAGAATACGATCCAGCCATCCCAGTCGGCCTCCACCCAGCCGGATGGTTGAATCAAATCACCCCCGATTCGGGAACCCCCTCCGAGTCGGCTCAATCACAAGGCGCTCTAGCAGCCGTTCACGAAAACCGGCCACCCGATTATGCGCCGACGCTCGGCGCCATCGTCCGGGCGGTGCAAGGGGTCGAGAAGCGCCTCGCCGTCATCGAAGGCCATCCCGCGATCAGGCTGACGCCGGAGCAGCATGAACGATCGTCTCGCAGGCGCGGCCGCACATGCGCGACGCGCTTGAAGTGCGAGGCGACGTATTCCAGCATCTCGCGCTCGTCGACGCCGACCCGTCCGAATTTGCTTCCGCCGCAGGTCGGGCAGACGCAGGGCGCGTCGTGGACGACCGTCTCGAGCGGGAGATGGTCGAACGCCCGAAGCGCGCGCGCCGCAAAACGGCGAGCTGCATTTTCAGCTTCTCGATCAGCAGTGTCTTGGCGTGAACTTCCGCGGCGAGCGCCTCCGCGAACCGTCGCAGTTCGACGGGGTCTTCTGGCAAATCAGCAGCGGCGCGCGACATGGTTTTGTCTACCACAAGACACGCGTCGGCGCAGCTTGAGAATGCATGGATTCTAAAGGAAGACCGGGCGTTCCGGCGCTTCTGGCGCAACCGTCCGCCGCCAGTCGATCCCCTCGATCAGCAAGGCCAGTTGCGCCGCTGTCAATTGCAACGCGCCCTCGACGATCGGCGGCCAGACGAACTTTCCCTTCTCCAGCCGCTTGGCGAAAAGACACAGGCCCGACCCGTCCCAAGTCAAAATCTTCACGTAGTCGCCGCGCTTGCTACGGAACACGAAGGCTGCGCCGGAAAAAGGATCGTTGCGAAGCACCTGCGCCGCGTCGGCGGCGAGTCCGTCGAAGTCGCGCCGCATGTCGACGGGCTTCAGCGCCAGATAGACCTTCATCCCCGGCGCGAACTGAAGCATCACAGATCGCCCAGCGCAGACAACACGCGGTGCAGAGCTTCCGTGTCCACATCTGCGTCGAGCGACAAGCGCGCGCCATTCGGCAGGCTGACTTCCATGGCGCCGCGCCGCACGCTCTTGCGCGCCCCCCGCACCGGCGTAGCGGCGATCTTCGCCACCGGCGCCGATGACGGCGCCAGAGCCGGGCTCATCGAAGCCGGTTTCAGCTCCAGCAACTCGACCGGAACAAAGGTCTGCGCGGCAAGATCCGGCGACATTCTCGCGGCCGCCGTCTCTTTCGCCGGCGCGCGCCGACGATCCAGCCAGCCTTCGCGCGAACGCCGCAGCCATTTGAAAACCAAATTGGCGTTCAATCCATGTCGCCGAGCAACCGCCGCCACGGACGCGCCGGGCGCCAACGCCTCCGCGACGATCCGCTGCCGATCCTCAAGGCTCCACGTGCGCCGTGTGCCGCCATTCTTCGCCGCCGACATTTGGTGTCCGCCTATTCCATGGTGGACACCTAACCCACTCCAAATGCGATCCGGTAGGCGACCGTCCGATCACGCTTACGCCTGCGGTGATAGACCATCACGTTTTTCGCGACGGCTTTGGACAGCCCAGCGCCAAAATCCTCCTCGATTAGCGCAAGCGCGCGGTCTTCAGCCACGAAACAACTCCTCCCCGTCATGCGGTTCGCCATGGCAGTTCAAGCGAAACCTTGAATCGATCATTGCCCATAGGTCCGGTCCGCATGACGCAATTGTCCTGGAAGCGGGCACGCAAGCGATCGGCAACGTTCCTGAGGCCAACTCCCACCCCTGACGGCTTTGTTATCTCTGCCTCGTTCCGGGGCATGTCGTTTTCAATCGTGACGCACAGACGATCTTTCTCCCTGTGGGCCGTCAACGATATTTCAACCCTGCCGCGCGTCATGCCTACGCCATGCTTGATGGCATTTTCGATGAGCGGCTGGAGGATCAGGCTTGGAACCAGTGCTTCGGCGGCATTCGGATCCATAGTGATGGAGAAGGTCATGCGGTCGGAAAACCGCTCCCGCTCGATGCCCAGATATTCTTTTTGAAGCGCGATCTCATCCGCGAGCGGCACATCGTGAAATGGATCGAGCGCGAGTGTGGTCCGTAGAAAGGTTGAAAGCGACAGGACCATGCGCTCGGCCTGCGTGGCCGCGCCTTCCTCGATCAGCCCCGCGATGGAATTGAGCGTATTGAATAGGAAGTGTGGATTGATCTGATAGCGCAGCGCCCGCATCTGGGCGCCCAGCGCCTCCTCACGGATTGCCGCCAGACGCAGTTTGCGATCGTTGAGCTCAAAGGCAAAAACAAGCGCTACGAACAGGCACGACCAGCCGAACAGAAACCCCCAGGAAATGACAACAAGCCCCCCAAAGTTGTCAAGGGAATGCGGCGCGGCAGGTGGCGTCCCAAGGAGAGCCGGGTAAAAATTATGCGCTCCAGCCCATAGTGCAGCCGCTATCAATGACAACGCGAATGAGGCAATGAGCAATATCGGCAACGAATCTTCCGACGTCGTAATTTCCGTCAACTTTTCATGCGCAATATAAATACAGCATGATAATAAGCCTGCAAGCATAATAATTGATAGAAATTGAATTATTCTTAATCCTATGAAATTTGCTGATATTTCTTCTACCGAAGATAAAAATGTCGAAACAATGATTATCAAAACTATAAGATAAAATGCACCAAACCGCAGGGTTGCAATCTTGATGCCCCGCAAATTGGTCGGGCCATTTTTGAATTCGCCGTCCGAAATCATGTCATCCAGGGTCATGAATGCTCCCTCGAGGCTCCCCGCCTGCATCGCGCTATGCTAACCCGTCTTATTCACGAAGGGCGGATTGCAACGGTGACGAGCGTGACATAAGCACCTTAATTGGAATAAGGTTTGGTTGTCGACGCCAATCCTTTATCGCCTTTTCGAGCCCGCCACGCTTGCCATTTTGGACGATACGACCGCCGGCGGGGCGCCGATGGCGAAGCGGGGGACTACCACGGCGATGGGATGCACGGATCTCGCGGATCGCATCCGTCGCACGCTGCAAATGATCGGCGCGAAAACACTGCCTCGCCGGAGGCGGTAACTCGCCCGCCCTCCGGCATAGAGATTTCTGCCGCGGAATGTCGCCATTCTTTACTTGGCGAAATCGAGCTCCGACTTTCCAATTGATATGACGGGTGGTTGGTCTTGAATAAGAAGAAATTCGTCCCTCAGGATTGAGCCTTGCTGGGACGAGGCGACAACTCCGTGGCTTGCGACCAGTTTCTTCCCCTTGAACACCAGGACTCGAACATTGGCGTCCTGCGGACCCGTGAAATGGAAAGCGACACCGTAAGTAAAATCGTCTCGTTCGAAATGGAGCGTTCGGATCATCGATCGTATGCCTGAAGATTCGCCCTCGACACCGAACCGCCCGTCGTTCGGAGCGTCGAAGATCATCTCGATCTCCCCCGGGCGGCCGAAGCGATAACTCAGTCGCTGCACGTTCTTCAGCCCGTCCGCGCAGAGCGACACGATCCGACCCTTCGCCTCCGGTTCGAGCAGGGCGCTGAACAAAACGACCTCGTCGTTGCGGCAATGAGTGGTCTGACCGTGGCTCCTCCCGATACCTGCCACAATGGTAATGGCTGCAGCCAGAACGAATTTGTCGATCACTCTTCCCCTCCACGGCAATGAAGTTCTGGCTTCTCGTCGGCATAGGGAGACAAACTGTGCCAGCCTCGACGCCCCGGCTCCCCGGATAACGCCTCTCTGACAACGCCCGGCTGATGGCCCCTCATCATGTGGCGCGTGATCATTCGCCACGCTTCGTGGAAGCGACGCGCAAGTTCTTCGCCCCGGCTGAGCGGCCGCGATGACCGGCGCCATCGCGAAGAAGGCAAGCAATGATGCGCGAGCGCAACCAATGATTGTCGCTTTGCGTCCATCCGTCGCCACGAAATTCTCCTCGGTGCGTCGCTATTCCACGCATCTTGCCTTCCAGAGCGAATCCGCGTTTTCGAACATGGATCGATCTTATCAGTTCGCGGCCGAGCAAGCTCCTTCCTGCGAGGCACCGGTACGTCGCCCGCATTGACCTCCAGCGCCGGGAACAGCAATGCTTGGTCGCGCTACAGAGGTCGGGGGGAGAAGGAGAGTAATTTTAAATCCCTTACTCATTAAGGTCAGCGCGAAAGGCTTTCGCTCATTACCGCCTGTATTTCACGGTGATTCGTCGATGATGAACATTCCTTCCCGTATTTTTAGCGGTCGTCTGAACAGCGCCGTTGGCCTGGAAGATGATCGCTACAGGCTTACACGGCGTGGGATAATGTTGCGTCGCGCTGCAGGATTGCTTCCTTCCCGGTTGCGAGAGACATTCGCCGGGTTCTGATTGCGTCGCGACGCCGCTCCAGGACCAGCCGCGGAACACGTCTTCCAATACATGCGAGATGCGATTGCTCACGAGCGCCTCGCAGACACGCCTATGAGAATTACCACAATGACGCCGCTCGCAAGCACCGGTACATCGTAAGCCTTGGCCCGCTTGGTCATCTCCCTTAGCTTTGCGCGGCAGTCCGGTCCGCGACAGGCGGATGCGGTCGGGAGTTTTGCCGAACAGCGAAGAGCCTTCAGAAGGCGCCTCATGGCGCGAGGCGTAGGGACCGGGCACGAAAATGACAAGACAATTCCGATTTTTGCACGGCCTCCTGTTTTCCGTCTTCGCGTTTGCGTTCCATGGCACCGACAGCGCGTCCGCCGAGGGCGCCTGCCCACCCGGATTCATCCCGGGCGGCACTATGGTGCCCGGACAAGAAAACGCTGGTTGGACGGGTTGCCTCCATGCCTACGACGCAGACGATGGCGGTGACGGCGCCGGGCCGAGCGTGGGCGGCGATTCCGGCCCTCCTCCCTTCAATGCCGCTGAGTTCCGCGCCCTTCTCGATTGGGAGAAACAAGTGGCGCAGGAAAACGAAGAGCGTCTCTTGAAGAACAATCCTGTTTTGCGCGAATTGAAGCAAGGCGTGTGGAAATTCTCACACTCGCAGCCGAAAGATCCACGGCAGATATGCACCGCATCATTCCTCAAGTCGAATGGCGGCGTCTTGATCATGGATTGGGTGGGCGAAGCCAGAGGCACGCTCCTCGCCTATTTCGGCGGGGCGATCCCGCCGATCACGGACATCCGCACCGAGACGGTCAGTCTTACCCAGTCCGGAGAAATCCAGAGGGTTCGCGCGTCTCATGCGAGTTTACCCTGGTCGGCAAAGATCGGAATGATCATATTCGCCGTCCCCTCCACGCAGGCTCTGCTCGGTTCGATCGAGGAAAATCAGGATTATTCAGTTGAGATGGGCGGGCAGGAAGTCATCCACGGCAAGTGGCACAGCGGCTCGACGGCGCGAAAGTGGTTGAGCAATTGCGTCAGCAAGCGTAGCAAATGAGCAATCACGCAAACAATGGTGCCTCTTGCGAATCTTCTGAGGTTTTCATCGTCGGCGAATTTGGAAAAGCTGAGGCAAGATGGTCGAAACTTGCAAACGTCTAAAAACTCCGCCCGGCTCGCTGCTCGTCTTTGCGCCTTGGCCGTTTTTGCGCAAGCCTCGGCGTGTCGCGCAGAATTGCCGCTGGACATTCCGACGGTGCAGGACGCGCGCAAATTCGTCATTTCACATACCGACGCTGGATGCGACGATACCGATAATGTACGCCTCATCAAGGAAGACCGAATGATCGTGGCTTCGCAGAGCGGCAAGGTCGCCACGATCATCTACGATCTTTATTGCGAGTATTCTGCCGCTCGAACTCGCGTGTTCCTTCTGTGGCGGACTTTCTCCGGCTACCGGCTGATGCACTTCGCAAAGCCTGTATATGAGCTTCGCTGGGCCGACGACATCGGATCCGAGTTGGCGGAGAAGCCCAGGGCGATCGGATACGAGGTCGCGACCAGACTTCCGAATGGAAAAATCGATCCAAACAGCCTGGAGATCACGAGCAACGACCCTTGGGGCGCAAATGAGGATGCCGGGGAGCAAGGTTCATGGGAATTTCAGCACAATGCCGGCGCCTATTCGCTGTCTTCGTTCGAGGTGGACCCTTTCAGCGAACGCAGTCTCGGGCCGGGCAAAGCCAGCCAGCTGAAAGGCAAGCGCTTCGTGCTTTTTCCTCCTGAAAAATGAGAGATTTCCGTACAACCGAGGGAGACCATGGCTGTCACTTGCCGCACATATCGTTTTGCGCTTTCCTTCGTTCTCGCTTTGGCTCTCGGCGCTTCGGCAAAGGCGCGCGCCGGAGCCGACCCGCTCGAGACGCTGCTCATCGCCTTCGCACAGGGCAAGCGGGACAAGGACATCGCCGCGCTTTCGAACATCGAATGGCAAGGTTTCGTCTATCCCGAAGATTCCGAAAGAGATCTCAGCGTAACATACCATTTGCGCGGGCGACTGCGCCTCAATGGTTTCGGCGAGGTCGATCTTCCGGTTGGAGTCGGGGCGAACGCTACGCACAAAAAGAGCAACGAAGGCGACGCTTCGATCGACGTCATCTTCCACAGCGCCAAGGGCGCTCGCGCGATAGAGCTTCAGAAGTTCTATCCGAGCGTCAATTATCAGGAAATTCTCCAAAGGCAGCTGAGCGCCGGGACCGTGATCTTGCTCGCCGACAATTGCAAAACGGACGGATATGGCGATCTGCCTGATGACGAACACACCGCTTTTTTTCGGATCGATCTTCCCGCCGCGACGACGCCGGTTTTTGTCCGCGCTGGCCGCAACGAAGATGGCGGAAAAAACAGCCCAGGCGAGACGTTCTTTTCCTTCTCTCTGTTCACGCCCGGGAGCGATTTGACGAAGAGAGCCTGCGTCAATCGCGTCGAGCCGCCTCAATGACTTTTAGCGCACGAAACGTAAATGCAAAGGAGGATGATGTGCGAAGAGTGTTGTTGCTGTCCCTGTTGATCTTGTCTTTCGGTGGCGTCACGGGGCGCGCACTCGCGGTCGATTGCCCGAACGTGGACGTCGACAAGGTCAAGCGCGCGATCGGCGAGTTGTCGGAGTTTTACGGCGACGTGCCGTCCTGCCTCGACTGTCAAAGGCAGAAAAAGGCGATCGAGCGGCTGATCTGCCAAAACAGCGGATTGAGGCTCATGGAAGTCCTGGACACCAAGGCTGCCGTTTACGCCTATGAGAACGCCACCAAGACGGAAACGGTTCATTCGAAGCCGGATTGCTCCTTCGTTCACAAGGAGCTGTCCAATAATTGCGCCGACGCCGTTTGCGTCTGCGCAAATTTAAAAGAGCACACGAATGATTCGCGCGGCGGAGAGTCCCCCTATTATGGCGAGACGCGCTGAAGGTCGAAGCAGATCGCGTGTCGCTGGAGCAGCGTCTATGGCATTGACGGGTTCTGAAGCGCTGGCGACAGCTTTGGGTCTCGAGATCTTTCTTACGTCCTGGCCGGCCCATGCGAGCGGCAGGCTGCCTGTCCCGCCATCTTCGCAAACGCTCGCGTCGCATCGCGCATGCGTCGAAGCGCTCGAACGCCAATATGCCGAGGACAAAAGACGCATCGTCGAAAAGACTGTCGCCGCCGACGGATCCAGCCAAGAGACGTCGTTGCAAACATCGGGCATAGAGCGGAAGGGGAGCGACAACGTCCGTTATCAGGCGACCGTATGGTATCGCCACGGGCGCGTTCGGACCGATCTCGGACAGATCGAAACGAGCCACAGCTTCGAGACACACCTCTGGGAATGCAAAGGCGCCACGCTGCACATCAGTGGAGAGACGGGCTACACGATGAGCACCTTCGAGCCCTGGAAGAAGGCCGCGCCATGACGCGGACGACTCTGTCGCGGCGGAATTTCCTTATCGGCGCTCTGGGCTCATCTTCGTTCGCATATCCGACGGCGAGCGACGCGGCGCCCGACGCCGCGGAGATATTTTCCGATCCGAAGATTGTCGCGTTGCTCCGCGCGGCCTCTCAGCGGGACAGCAAGCGCGCCGCCGAGCTCGTGGCGGCCGGCGCCGATCTGAAGGCGAGAGGCGACAAGAACGTCACGCTGTTGCAATGGGCTATGCTCAACAAAAGCCACTTCGCCTTCCAAGTGCTGCTGAATGTCGGCGCCGATCCTGCACAGCCCGGCATCGACGGCGATACGGCGATCCACTTCGCCGCCATGGCGAATGATTTGGAATATTTGCGTCTCCTCCTCGCGCGCCATATCGACGTCGACGCCCGCAATGGTCAGACCGGCAGGACGCCTTTGATGGCGGCCTTGATGGGGGAACGAGAGCAGCAATTCGAAATGTTGCTCGCAGCCGGGGCGCGTTTGAACCATGCAGACAACATGGGCAATACCATTCTGCATGTCGCGGCGCAAATCAACGATGCGCCGCGCGTTCTGAGATTGTTGCAACAAGGAGCCCCTGCGGGGGCGCGCAACCGGCAGGGCAAGACATTCCAGACCTACCTCCTCATGACGCCTGAGCGTCTGCTCAACGCCGAAGCATGGCAAGCGCGGCGGGAGATCATCGACTGGATGGTGCAGCACGGTGTTCCCCTTGAACGCTGAACGGGATCGGGCACAGGGAGCCTTCGGCTAGGTGCGTATCAGCTTTGCGCGGATCGTCGGCGCATAGGTCCGTCCCACGCGCACTTCCGAACCGTCGCTCAGAACCGCGATCAGCGCTGCGAAAGGCGCCTGCTTGATACGTATGATGGCGCTGCGGCGCACGATCGCCCCGCGATGGATGCGCAGGAACTCTTCGCCGTCGAGACGGCGTTCGAGGGAGGACAGGCTCTCCTGAAAGAGATAGTCCGCGCCAGGAACATGGATGCGCACATAGTCGCGCTCCGCCTGAAAGCGGATTATATTGTCCGACGTGATGCGTAAGTAGTCGCCTCGCGCCTTCACCCAGAACTCGGTCGGCCTTTTCGGCTGTTCGGTCAGGCTGCGCTTCAGGGAAGCGATCGTTTCCTGTAGTTCGGCCACTCGATCCGTCTGCAGGCGCGCGCCCGCGGCGCTTCGCGCGCGCTCCAAGGCGCGGGAGAAGCGCCCCGGCTCGATGGGCTTGGTGACGTAATCGACGGCGTTGGCCTCGAAGGCGCGCAGAGCGTGATGGTCGAATGCGGTGACGAAAACGACGACCGGCGGCTCCGTTCCGAGGCTTTCCAGAACGTCGAAGCCGCTGCCGCCCGGCATTTGAATGTCGAGCAGAAGAATGTCGGGCCGTGCTTGCCGCGCCGCGCGCCGGGCCTCCTCCGCGTCGGCGGCTTCCTCGATCCGACCGACCCACTCCATCTTGCCCAGCAGGCGCAAGAGCCTGCGGCGCGCGAGCGGCTCGTCGTCGACGACGAGAATCGTGAGCTTGCTCATGCGAGCCGGCACGGGAGATCGATGGACGCCCGATAGCGGCCAGGCGCGACCAGACCGGATGAAAATTCGCTGTCGCCCTGGAAGCGGGCGCGAAGACGTTCGGCGACGTTGCGCAGGCCGACGCCCATGCCGGCGGGCTGCTTATGGTCATCTCCCATAGGCATGTCGTTCTCGATCGTGACTTGCAGGCGATCGGCCTCCCGGCGCGCCCGCAGCGCAATCTCGACCTTGCCGACTGTGGCGCCTACGCCATGTTTGATGGCGTTCTCGATCAGCGGCTGGAGGATAAGGCTCGGCACCAGGGCGCCGCGCACATCCTCGGGCATGTCGATGCTGAATGTCATTCGGTCGGGAAAGCGTTCGCGCTCGATCCCCAGATATTCCTCCTGCAAGGCCAGCTCATCCGCCAGGGGCACGTCATGCATGGGATCGAGCGACAGGGTCGTGCGCAGGAAGGTCGAGAGCGAGAGGACCATGCGCTCGGCTTGGGTCGCCGATCCCTCCTCGATCAGGCCGGCGATCGAGTTCAGCGTGTTGAAGAGGAAATGTGGATTTACTTGATACCGCAGCGCGCGCATCTGCGCGGTCAGGGCCTCCTCACGAACAGCGGCGAGCCTAAGTTCCCGGTCATGGAGCTCGAAACCGAAAACGAGGGTAATGAACAGACAGGACCAGCCGAAAAACAAAGCCGCGCCATATGCGGTGTCATAGCTGAAATCCTTCCAATCGAAGACAGCGAGCTGCGGCCAGACGCAGAGGGTGTAGACAGCATAGCCAAGCGTGGCCCAGGCCGGCGCCGCCGCCAGCGAGAGGATGAAGGAAGCGCCGACAAGCAAAGGGAGCGCATTCTCCGGGGAGCGCGTCTCGACCAGCCTCTCGTGCAGGCGGAACAACAGCGCTGAGATGCCGGCGGTGATGACCGAGCACAACGCATAGTGCAGAAGCTTGCCTATGGCGGATTCGATCGGGTCCGTGCCGACTATACTCCATAGTATGCTGGAGAAAATGAACACGCCCACCCAATAGATCAGGCCGAAACGAATCGCGGCCTGACGGATTTCGCATGCATTCGACGATCGTTTCATCACCTTTCATTCCCTCTCGGCCCAACAGGATCCTTTCTATTCATCGACTTGTGTCGCAATTCATAGGACGTCCGCAAAGCCGTTCCTCATATGCCGTTCGTCCGGCAACGGTAGCCGTTCGCAGATTCTCGCAGCCGCTCGTCGGCACCCGCGCGCTCGTCGTCGGAAGTCGAATGAGCCCGCGCTCCAGCGATGCTAGGAAGCTGGAAATGGGACCACGCGGAAATTCCAGCATGGACAGATACGACATTTCGGACATCGCTCCAAACCTTCGGCATAGCGGACATTCGGGAGGCCACTCGATGACCGAGCACAGTGCGTCTGCGAGCGTCGTGTTGTTCGCGGTGCGGACGCATGACGTGGAGGATATTCTCGCCCGAGTGCGTCACATGCTGCCGGAGGGCAGCGTGTTGTATGCGCAGCGCGAAGCAGCCGGCGCGCGCGACTTTCCCCTCCCGCACAGACTTTCCTCGCTGACGGAACGACAACGCGACATTCTGCGGCTGTTGATTCATGGCCTGTCGAACAAGGAGATCGGCCGGCGTTTGAAGCTGTCGCATTTCACGGTGCGCAATCATGTCTCGCAGCTGTTGAGACAATTGGACGTCCCCTCGCGCAAAGCAGTCGTCGCCTTGCTGAATGACGCTCTCGCCGCCGATGCGCATGCCCTGCCCCTTTCTGATTGACGGCGCCGCATGAGCGTGTTCGTTGCCCCGAGGCGTCACAGCACATTATTCGCCGCGTCTCTGTCAGCGGCAACGCGCGTATCGTACCGGTGCGTCGGCGGGGTTGATTTCGCGAGGATCGGATGGCTCCATGCCTTATCCGAGGGTCTGGGATTTCAATAATTATGAGAAATATTTGTGGTGTGCCCATCCTGCTCCTCGCCTTCGGCTCGGCGTCTGCGCAGGATTCAAAAGAAGCGCTCAAAGAGTGGATTGGCGATCCGAGTCATGGAGCCTTCCAGGGGATGATCCCGCTGAGCGGCAAGAAGCACGGAGACTATCATCGCGGCTATCGCTGCCCGAGCTACGAAGCCGCGACCTTCGTCGTCTCTATCGTCGAGAAGGCTCATCTGCACGAAAAGAACCCGAAAGCATTGCGCGCCACGCTTTTGCGCTCGCTCACCGGACAAGGCTGCAAACCTGCGGCCGCCGGACAATACCAGCCGCTCCAGCTCGGCAACGTCTCACAAATCGATAATGGGCCGGAGGCGGGCGAGGAATGGACCGCCCTACGGGTCCAAGCGCCGGATGGCGCGGAGATTGGACTCGTTTACGACGCAAGCATCTATGGCATCGATGACTGAAGCGCATGTGGAAAAGGTCACGCCATGACAGACGATCCCGGCGTACATTCGCATAGGCTGGCTTGGCGCTATGGGCTGGCGCTCGTCGCGATCATTTTCGTCACCTTACTCCCGTTGCTCTTTCTCTTCGCCGCGAGCTTTATCGCGAACGTAAACGGTTGCGCGCTAGACGAAGGCAATCCGCATCCCTGCCTCGTCCTCGGTTCGGACGTGGGACAAACCCTCTACAATATGGCGGTCGGCGGCTGGCTGACGATCTTCACCCTGCCCATTGGCGCGGGATTGTTCCTCTTGTGGTTGCTGGTCCTCGTCGTTCAGTCATGGCGGCGATGCAAACGGCTGCCTTTCGATCGAACCGGCTGACACAGTGGTGAATCTCCCCGCCGCAGCCGTTCTTTTTCGCGCGTCGGGCGAACATTATCCGCCCACTCATTCGTCGAGGTCACAAAATGTCGAGAAAGACGCCTTCCATGCCCGTCGGCGCCGGTTCCCTCCTCGTCGCCGTCGTCGCGCTCGCATCGCTTCCCGCGTTGGCCGCCTCTACGGGGCCGTTCAGAGCCGTCGATCGCGACCCTCGGTCAAATTATTGGATCGAGGACCGTAGCTGGGGCGGCGGCGCTCGCTTTGTTTTTGATCTGAAACAGAGCCTGGCAGCGGACGCGGCGCACCGGGATTTTCTCGCTGGAACCGAATTCGAAACAAATGTTTGGCCGCCTTCCCTGAAGTTTCTCGCGGGAGGCGGTCCTGAATTCACTTTTGGTTGCGCCGACCGGGATCCGGCGAAGAGCTACTGGCGCTTTCGAGTGGGAGTCACGCCGCCCGGATCGGGCATCACGAGCAAGGACGAGATCGCGTATGAGAAGGGCATAAAACATTACTTCGGTGCGCCAGGGACGCTTATTCTCCTGGGCGAGGCGGACAAGGAGATAAGGCGCATTCCGCTTACGCCGAGCAACGACGCGCTCGAAACCGCCGCTCTGACGCAAGACGATGTCCAAGCGATCCTGAACGCGCCCGTGATCCGCGCCAAGACGCCGCGGATTTTTTTCGAATCCGGAACCTCGGCGCTGAAAGCGACGATCGACGGCATTGCGAAGCTTCCCTGCGCCGCGCGGTGAGGTCGCGTGTCGATCAAGCATCCCCATTTTCTCTCTTGAAAGTCAGGGTCGCGAAATGTCCAGAAGGAAGCCTTCCCCGCCAATCGGCGCCAGCTTTCGCCTTGCAGCCGTCGTCGTTCTTCAGTTGCTCGCGGCGCTTCCCGCGTTGGCCGCTTCTCCGGCGCCGCTCAGAGCCGTCGATCGCGACCCTCGGGCGACCTGGTTCGAGGCCTATGACTGGGGAGGCGGCGCCCACTTTGTGTTCGATCTGAAACAGAGCAAGGAAGCGGGCGCACCTTCCCTGAATTTTCTCGCCGGAGGCGCGCCAACATTTACGTTTGGTTGCGCCGAGCCGGAGCCGGCGAAGAGCTACTGGAGGCTCCGCGTCGGCGCATCGGAACCCGGTTCGGGAATAACGGCCAAAGAGCAGATCGCCCGCGAGATGGGCATGAAATATTACTTCGGCGCGCCGGGAACGATTGCTCTCTTGGGCGAGATGGACAAGGAGATCAAACGCATTCCACTTGCGCCGAGGAATGGCGCGCTCGAAACGCCCAATCTGACGCATGACGATGTCCAGGCTTTCCTGAATGCATCGGCAATCCGAGCCGAGACGCCACGGATCTATTTCGAATCCGGAACCTCGGCGCTGAAGACCACGATCGATGGCAATGCGAATCTTACCTGCGCCACGCGATGAATTCGCATATCGATCACGTCCGCTCCCTCCCCCAAAGCCAGGATCATAAGATGCCAAAAGCAAAGCGCGCCGCGCGCCGTGTCGCCCGAGTGGGTGTCGCCGCAATCGCCGGCTTGCATATTTTCGCATCGCTCTCGGTGGAGGCCGCCCCTCGGGAGAAGCTTGAGGTCATCGACGCGAGCGCTCGATCTGAATGGGTTGTAGACGAACACGCATGGGGCGGCGGCGTCCTCTTGTATTTTCTCGATGCGAAACATAAGTCCGGCCCGCCTGACCTGATACCGAATTTTGCGCTCGGCTGCGACAGCATCGACCCCGCAAAGAGCGTTTGGAGATTCCTCGTAGAGCTCGCGCCGCTCGGCTCCGACGCTTCGGGCGAGGAGGAAACCGCCTATATGAAGAACAAGGCCTATTACTTCGGCGCGCCGGGGACGGTCATCCTCATCGACGAAATGGACAAGGAGTTCAAGCGCGTCCCCATCCGGGCGACAGCCTGGGGCACTTTGGAAACCGCGCGTCTGACGCGCGAAGAGGTCACGAGCTTCACGGACGCTTCGCTGATCCGCGTCGAGACGCCGAGGGTCGTCTTCGAAACGCGCGCCCTTCGGGCCGGTTCGCTCCACCTGATGCGCAAGCTTCCCTGCGCGGCGCCGTGAGCGCGGAAGGATTCTCTCGATGTCGAACAGGTTGAAACGACTTCTCATCTGCCTCCTCATGACGGCCTCGCCCGCTTACGCCGCGTCGTCCAGCGTGACCGTGGACCAAAGCGGCATCGTGGTCGCCGGCGCCTGGGGGGGGCGCAGAGCCTACGCCCCTCTCGATGTGTCGCGCATCTTGCCGGGCTTTCTGGGCGCCTGGGCCGTGCGCCCGGAAATCTGCGTCGAGGGGCCGCGATCTGCCCCTTTCCCGGACCAAACTCCCAACGGATTCGTCGGGATCGCCGCCGATCGCATCTCCACGAAGTCCGGCACATTCGTCGTCGCCGGCGCTTATGTGCGAACGCCGGAAACGATGACGCCGTGGGACATAGAAAGCGCTCTCGCCGAGAAGCGCAAAATTGTCCTTTCGTTGAACAAGGAGCGGAACGCCGCCGAGATGCTCGTCGAGCTACGCCCGCTTCGCCAGGGCGAAAGCCATTTCTATCAGCTCATTCTCTCGGACGAGAAGAAAACGCTCCTTTTGGAGGAAGCCGGTCGGGAACGCGTTACATTGAAACTTTGCGAGTGATCCTCCCCATGCGCAACGCCACTTCGTGCCTTGTCGCCGCGCTGGTCGCGGCCTGCTTCACGCCGATCGCCGCGGCCGCCGACGAACGCGGAGCTGAGCCGAAATATAGTCAGGACGACCTTCTGGACGGGACCACGGTCGCCATCGCGTCTCAGGACATATGTGGCTTCAAGGTCGACCAGAACGCGATCAGAGCCTTCGTCGCCGCGAAAGCGCCGGACATGCCATGGTTTTTGTTCGACGCGCAGATCAGAGGATATCAGCGGATCATGCCGCGCTTCTCCGAGCAGGAAAAAGCCCGGCACTGCGCCAAAGCGCGTCTCTTGACGGAAGTGGCCGGCTGGATCAGATAGCGGCATCCGCTTGATGGCGGTGTTCTTATCGACGGCCCGTCCAGCGAAACGTCAGAGCTGCGGCCGTTTCCTTCGGAGCCTCATCTTCCTCGCCGCTCGTGGCGTAACTTATAGGGACCTCGATATCGAATGGCGGATCGGGCGTCGCCCCGGGAGGAAGAGCGATGGGAATACGGTAGGTCTGCCGCCCGTCGGCGTCGAGCTTGACGTCCCAACCCTTCGAACCGTTCGTGGGGCCGCCTCCCGAGACACAGCGCTTCGCCACGAACCTGCGGGCATTGGCGTCGGACAGATACGCGGGTCGCTCGCAGGTCCATGGATCGATGCGGATCAGCACCGTCTCAACCTGCGAGATCGCGCCGGAAGCGAACTCGATCTCGAGCCATTCGACTCTCTCGCTGGGGACCTCATGGACATCGACCAGCCGCGCCGTGAAATGCGGCATGAAAACGGTATCGCGCCCCGCCGCCATAGCGCCCCCGGCCGCGAGGCTGATGACGCCGATGATAAAGGGACGCAGAAGAAGCCTTCGTCTCGATATCATCCCGTGTCTCCCAAACTCTGTTCCACTTGAGGCCTGCTTCATACGCCGCTTCATCGACAGCGGAACAATCGCGACACCGGCGATGGATCGGGCCGGACCGTCCGTGTTTCGAGAACGGCGCCATCGGGTGAAAGCGTAAACTCTTCCGTAGAACGCCATTCTCCTCCACCGCCCGAATTTCGAGCGTTGATAAAAATCGTACGACGCGAGCTCCCCTTAGGGAGGACGCCGAAAGCGATCATTTCCCCTTCCGCCTGATGCAGACCTTCGGAATCGATTACGAGGATGGCGGTCGGCTCTCCCGCAGTGCAATTATGGGCCGAATAGGCCCATTTTCCTCGATATTGCAGGGGAATCTCACGCAACGGGCGCGGCGCCTCCGCAGCTTCAATTCCCTCGGCCGGGGCCCCGTCCGAGATTCCGACAGAGACCTCCAAGCGTCCGTCGCTCTTGTCGCGGTAGACGTCCACCAGCAGCGACGGATTGCCGTCGACGATGGCCGTGCTCGTTTCTTTGTTGATCGTCAACGTGGCGCCGGCGATTTCGAGACGGTGCATCTTCTCCACGAAATAGGCGTCGATGCTATCGTCCTTCTGGCGCAGGCCTCGCACATGGACGTTGAAGCGGTCTTGCTGGAGAATGGCGAGCGTGTCGAGCCAGGCCTCGCCCTTGCTGCTCACCTTGTCCTCCGGCGCGACTTCCGCGCTATATTCGGTGACATAGTCGAGAGCTGCTTCATCGCTGCGGCCTGGTCCGGCAAAGCCGGGCGCGGACGGCCAAAGGCAATATGAACAGGCTAGAATGCCGACAATGCCGATTTGTCGCCGTCGTCTTCGAGACATCGCCAGTCCTCGCGCAAGCCGCTCTATCTGTGGATATTCCCAGCGTCACACGCGATCAACATACACGACGTACCGGTTCGCTTTTGCGCTCAACTTCGAAGCGGACTGACGATAGCATCGACAGTCAGTAATATCTGACATGAGTGGAAAATGTCCGCCTTCTCTTCGACTTTTCTCTTCCTCCGCCTTTTGGTCGCACTGGCGCTGCCTCATATCCTGTCTGCCGAGCCGGCATGGGGCGGCGCTGAAAAACCCCTTGCCGAACGAGAGCGGCAGCAACTCGAACAGGCGGCGCTCGCGTGCCAGTCCCGGAGTTATAAAGAGTTATTCTGGGCGATGATCCGATCGGCGGCGGTGCGAGAAAAATACGCCGCGCCTCAGATCGATTACGAGGAGCGCGGTGAAAAGATCGAGACGAGGAAAAGCGCGATTCCGAAAGAGCGCTACGACAAATTTCCCATCCAAATGTTCGACTTCTATTGGAAATCGACCGTCCCGGCGAGGCCCGGCGACAAAGATGAATATGTGATGATGGAGTTCGATCAGAGCCAGAGCAATCAGATTTCCGTCGACTGGACGCGCGTTCATTACCGGGGCCCATACGTAGGCGAGGAGAATTTGGGGACGGCGTACGACCTGGACGGCAAACCTTATCGCCCGGGAAGGCGAGTCGACGGCCGATTGCTTCTTTACCCGACCAAAGATTGCTGGGGACTCGTCGCGGATATTCGTTACCGCAGGCGCTGACGGTCGCAAGCAAGAAATCCGAGCAAGCGATGCGCGAGCTATCGGGTCAGTCTGCGGCGGGCGAGCGGTTCGTCGTCGACAACTGTGGACATTCCGCTCATGCCGTTCTCCAGGGTAGGTCGATCGACGCACGATAGCGGTCCCGTGCTAATAGGGGCCGGAGGTAAATCGACCATCGTCCTGAAAGCGCGCCCGCAACCGATCAGCAACATTGCGCAGGCCGATCCCCATGCCTGCGGGCTTGGGATTGTCGCCTGCAATAGGCATGTCGTTTTCGACGGTAATCTGGATTCGGCTCCCTTGCTTGCGCGCCCGCAGCGCTATTTCCACCTTGCCGATCGTGGCGCCGACACCGTGCTTGATGGCGTTTTCGATCAAGGGCTGTAGGATGAGGCTCGGCACGAGAGCCTGGCGCGCACCCTCCGAGATATCGATTTGAAACGCCATGCGGTCAGAAAAACGTTCACGTTCAATTCCCAGATATTCCTCCTGCAAGGCGAATTCATCGGCGAGAGGCACATCATGCAGGGGATCAAGAGCGAGAGTTGTACGTGAAGGTCGAGAGTGACAGAACCATGCGCTCGGCCTGCGTCGGCGCGCCTTCTTCGATCAGTCCCGCGATCGAGTTGAGAGCGTTGAACAGGAAATGCGGATTTACTTGATAACGCAGCGCCTGCATCTGCACCGCAAGGGCTTCCTCGCGCGCCACCGCAAGCCGATGTTCTCGGTCCTGAACATCGAAATAGAACAGCAGCATCTGTGTTACGCAGCACCAGCCCAGGTACATCATCCAGCAGATGAACATATCTTCAGCATTGGCGTGAAACATTCTGAAGAACGCCATGACCGAGAAAAAGTCTGCCGCCGCAACAAGTGCGGAAGCAGCAAAGCACAAGACGATGTTGTAGACGATTTTGCATCCGCGTAGCGCCCACACCGCGCCAGACATGATTGCGAAAGAGAGGATTCCGGAGGTGAGATCTACGGTCGTCGAACGACCAACGAAACCCTCCGGTCGACTCCGGTTGGCGTCCCATCCGGTCAAATATGCAGCGACGCCAAAAAACGAAGTCACCAGAAACAGATAGAGGAGGCCCAACGCAAACGTCTCAATGACGCGAACCCTCTTTCGCGACGGACCATTGTCTATTGTCATACTACCTCTTCCAGATCGATGGAGTGCAACCCCGTTTGACCGGACAGCAGGCGAGGGCTGCTTAAGCACTGAGGCGGATAAACTCCCGAAGCGCGGTTGACCTCGTGGAACCCGCCGCATGGAACCCTGTTAGCGCACGCGTTCGGGCAAACTGCAACCAGAATAGTGTATCTTGCAGTTCTTGGTCCATTTCGAGCAATTTTTAAGTGCTAGGCTTTCAGCCTGCGCGATTTCGGGCGCCGAGACAGAGTTGCTTCCCGGGTTTCCTCAAGCAAGCACAATGCATTGGTCATGATACGACTGTTTCAAGGTACAGGTGGCGCCTCCAGCATCCCGACTGCAAGCCGCAAGTGCCTTGCTTATCGCCTGCCGTTCCGTAGGCCAGGAGTGCGAATATCCAAATGCGCCGTTGGTGACGGCGACTGCGCCCCAGCGCGATTCCCACTGCGGTTGAGGTCGACCAGGCCCGCGGTCCGAGTTACCGCACCATCGGTGCGCAGCCTTCCCACCCGGCGCCTCCTCCGCCGATGGGGAAATACCCGTCAGGACATCTGCCTTCGGCCATCGAAGGTCCGGCGAAGACCAATGACGAGACTGTCACGCAAAATGCGAAAAAGGCAATCGGGACATGGCGCAGTTTCATTGCAGACCGCCTCATAACAAAAGAACCTCCCATCGATTTCTGCGGACTCTCGTAAGCATGATCACGATGAACTGGAGTGATCGGGACAATTGCCAGCAATCCTTGGATCCTTGGTTGGCTGGAAAAGGAACTGCCCGTCCGAAGGCGGGTGGGCGCCCGGTGGAAGCGGGTTGCCATCCGCGCCGATGATGTTGCCCAGATCATCGCCCCCTCCACTGGAAAATCGTCATACGCATTTGCCCACATTTGCCGCGCGACATATGTGGAACGGCCCCGCAGGCAAGTGCTTTTTTCATACGGTTCATCACGCGGGAACGGTGCGGTCATATGTCCGGCCTTTTAGCGCGGTCTTCAACCGCTGGCCTCGATGAAGTCCGCGAAGCGAGTGGCTAATCAATCAAACGCGCTGTGAGCGCATTGTCGCGCTGGCCTCTCTCGCCTCGGGATTTCGTCCCGTGGAGTCATCGTCTGCGTCATGCACCTCGCCTCTGCCCGGCTTTCGCGCCGGTCAGTTCGTCCTGGGCATCTTTCGGCTCAGGCGATCACTGCGCCGTTCGCCACGCCAGCATTCCGATATGTTCCGCCCTTGGTAAGAAGCGCCCAAATAATCCGCGCTATCTTGTTGGCCAGCGCGACGGCGCCGACCTTGAAGGGACGTCGAGCCAAGAGGGCGACCAGCCATTGGGGCGCATTGGCGTTGCCCCGCACGCGCCGCAGGACGGAAGTCGCGCCGACGATGAGCAGGCAGCGGAGCATTGGATTGCCCATTTTCGATATCCTGCCCAGCCGCTCCTTGCCGCCGCTCGAATGGGGCTTCGGCGTCAGTCCCAACCAGGCGGCGAAGTGCCGGCCGGACTTGAACCCGTCAGGATCCGGAACAAGCGCCTTGATTGAGGCTGCGATGATCGCCCCCACGCCAGGAATCGTGGCCAGCCGCCGCATGTCCTTGTCGCGCTTTGTCTCGGCGACGATCTCCCTTTCGAGCTTGTCGATCTGCCGCGTCAATCCCTCGATCTGATTGGCGATTTCTGTCAAAGCGAAACGCGCGGCTTTCGGTAGGCGAGAGTCGGTCTCGTCACGCACGGTCTCGATCAAAGTCGCGACCTTCTTCGCACCAATGGCCGCGATGACGCCAAACTCCGACAAATGAGCGCGGAGCGCGTTGATCGCCTGAGTTTGTTGACGGACCAAAAGGGCACGTGTCTTCAACACCATCGCAGCCGCCTGCTGATCGGCTGATTTGACCGGAACAAAGCGCATTGTCTTGCGTGTTACCGCCTCGCTGATAGCCTCGGCGTCCGCTGCGTCTGTTTTGCCTCGCTTCACAAACGCCTTCACATAGATTGGTGGGATCAAGCGCACGTCGTGGCCGAGCGCTGCGATCTCGCGCGCCCAATAATGCGAACCGCCGCAAGCCTCCAGGCCAACCAGACACGGAGGGAGCTTCTCGAAAAAGCGCAGCACCTCTGCTCGACGCAGCTTCCGGTTGATGATTGGCGCGCCCTCGGCGTCGGCGCCGTGGACCTGAAAAACCTGCTTGGCCAAATCTAGCCCGATGGTGGTAATCTGCTTCACGGAACGGCTCCCTACTTTGTGGCGTTGCGAGACGACCACGTTTTAGCACTCTGATGCTGTGGTGGCGGGGCCGTTCCACCACATCAATCAAGGTGAGAGCGCGATACCATCTATCCTCGATCAGGCCGGCGACCAAGCCGCCGGCGGAGCTTGACGAACCAATCCCCTGAATTCCTCCACCCCTCCCCGCCTGACGATCGCGCATGGTGCGACGAGATTTCAAACTCCGGGAAGAAACGCGGTCGCCGCTAGGAAGTCCGGGCGTATTGCTTCAAGACGTTTTCAAGAGCCGCATCTACATCGCTGCTGGCCAATAGCTCCGTAGTTGGCTGTTTTAGCAGCCACGCGCCCGCAGCCAGATAATATTTGCTGCGCGCCCGAAAATCCGTCGCCCCCGTTGCAGCTTTGATCCAGGTTTGCACCCTTTCAGGCTGCTCTGCGACAAAGGAGGCATAGGCGATGTCGTCATACTCTAAGGCGTAGAGGCGCTCATCCAGGGCGTCTAGAGTGGCGGCTCGATTGCGCCATCCGTCCTGCCTATCCCGCTCAGCGGGATTGGCTTCGCACCAGTCCCAGCATTCGCTCAACAACTGCACCAATTCTTCCACGCCGAGCATTTGGGCTCCGCGAAGGGCGTGCTCCAGATTGGCTTGCAACCGTGCACCCGAATTTCCGATGAACTGGCTGTGGCCGCCATTGTTCACCTGCTTTTCGTAAAAATCCAACGCATATAGATCGAGAAAGGCCCCAGGAAGGTCTTCGGCCGGGACGTCTCCGCGAAGCAGAGTGTTTACATAGTACACGAACAGGCCGACGGGTTCGCAGATTCCGGCATTCGCTGCATCTTTGTAAAGGATGATCGGGAACAGCACCAAGCTCATTGTCTGTCTCGTGAAAAACGAGGCCGCCCGAGCGGCCCGCCGCACATCGGTCTTAGTTGAATGTCCCCGAAACGCTGCAAGCAGCATAATGGATGCGGCAGTTCTTCGCCGCTTCGGAGCAACTGCGCAGCGCCAATTTGCCTGCCTTCTTGATGGTTCCCGCATAGGCGACGCCGACCTGCCGATCCTCGCCTGCCACATAAGCGGCGCACTGGTTTCGATAGGTCAGGCGGATACGGCATTCGCCGGCGCCCCCGCTTTCTTCGCACTGGCGCAGGGCGCCCGAAGTCGCCGAAGCTTCGTCCGGACGTCCTCGGGTCGCGCCGAAACCGTTTCCCCCGAGTGCAATGGCGCCCCAGCGGCTTTCCTGCGCGCCTGCTGGCGCGCTCTGGGCCACAAGCCCGACAAGCAGAATGAATGCAATACGTCTCATCTGCTCAACCTGCCTGCTATTCGATACCTCCTGCAATCGTCTGGGATGTACCGGTTCTTCTTTGAGCAAAAGGCTCTGGGTCGGCCTTGCCTGGTGTTTCATTGGCCCATTAGGATGGATGCCGGGCGGGAGCGGCTTGCCGTCAGGGCAGATGATATTGCCGAGATCGTCAATGCTGAGCGCAACCGAGAACCATCACGGAACATTTTGTTCGAGGGAGCAGGGTATGTCCGAGCTCCGGCGATCGGCGAGGAATTGAACGAGAGCGCGATTCCCACTTGTTGTTAGGGGGGTGGCCTTGTCGCCCGGAAAGCGCACCAGTACACTTGGTTTGTGTCGGACGGCCCGGTTGTATGGCAGTATCCGAGCCTGATCACCGCGCCCGGAGTCATTCAGGATGCTCAGCTACAGGCTTCAGGATCAGGCGAGTCTTGGTCGGAAGACTCATCTATTAAAATCAGCCGCCCTGGTTCTCGCGGCATTGACCGGTTTCGGCTTGGCAAACCCTGCGTCGGCATGCTCGGACTTGCCCAACATATGCGCCCAGAATCAGGCCGTCTTCGATCAGAATCAGGAAATGGCTCGCGAAGCGGCTGAAAATTATGCCAATCAGCGCGAGGAAAGTCGAAATGGTGGTCGTCCATCAGGTCCGCCTCCGCGCGATCCGATGGACATCAGAATGGATCTCGCGGCGGGCGCCGTGTTTGCGCTGCACGGTGCAGCCACGGACGAAATCGAAAGAATGAAGCGAGATCCCGAGATGGGGCCGATCATTCGTGGAAAGTGGGACTTCTTCCAGGACACAAACAGTGCAGCCTCCGGCGAGTACTGCGCCGCGCTCTATATGAACATGGCTGGTTTCATCCGGCTCTCTGGACCTGGCGGCAACTACCGCGGCGCGTTGCTGACCTTCTGGGGACCCAACATACCACAACCAGAGAACGTCCGCTGGATCAGCGTGACACTCAGACAGGTGGTTAACAACGATCCGAAGAACAGTAGCATCCAGACCGTTCGAGCCTATAACTATACCGAGACACGGGTTAGTGGCCTGGGTGTCGTCGCTCTTGCAGTCCCATCGGCTGATGCGCTCCTGAATAACATCAGCGATCATCAGTCTTTCAAGCTGGAAGTCGATGGACAGGAAGTGCAGGCGATAGGCTTTCACAACGGTCTGTCCGCGCGTGGAAAGCTGCGGCAATGCATTGCCAAACGAAAATCATAACACTGCGCAACTGACTAAGTGGCCTCTTTCGGCGCTGCGACAACTCGGATCTGGCGCACGCTCAAAAACCTATGGCCCGCCCCGTCTGCAAGCAGTTTTATCGTGAGCGCCTTCTGATGGGTCTGCGTCAACGTATCCGGCCTCGGAGCGAGCCCCGGCTGCCTCGCTCTACGCCGCCTTTCCCGCTGCTGAGGCCCGACGGTTGATCGAGCGCTTCGAATGGCATTACACGCCAAAGCATGGAAGCTCGCTCGACATGGCCGAATCCGACCTCACGGTTGTTGCAACGACGGGCAAGAAGGCGCGAAGCACCGGTACGCCGTCCGGCTGGCGATGTGTCGGTTATGCTCTGATAAAGATGGCGATGCGGTCAGGGCTTGCTAAACGCGAGGTATTGTTCGAGCAGATCGGCACGTTGGCTGACAGCGCGCGCCTCGTTCTCGACCTGTTGCTGATTGCCCATCGGCCCGAGTTCGTCGAAGATCGACGCTTCGAATGCGCCGTCCTTCTGCTGCAGTTGAAGCCACGCCCGCTGCGCCTCCACCATCCGACCGCGGCGATCACCCTGCAGGTTCCCGATTAGCTCCTGATAGACCTTATTCAAGCGCCTATCCTGACGGCTACGTTCAGCGGTAAGGCATTCGATACTAGCAATGTTCTGCGACCCGGCGCGCGCCATGCATGCGGCGAAGGTCGCGCTCAGCCCGCTAGGCGCACCGTTGCCGTCATCCGCCGTTGCCAGCGCGCTCGCGCTGGCAACGCGCACGGATCGGGCCTGTTTGGAAAAACCTTGCCGACACGATTGCGCTTGGGCGGTATCGAAAATGCCGAACGCCAGCACAAGGCTCGCTGCAAGATAGATTTTCATGCGGAACGTCTCGAGTCTAGCCTCCCAGAACATTCCGCAGATTACATTGCGAGCTGGGGCGCGTGGCTCGTCTGGCGTCGGAATGTCATCAGAAGCGCGCCAGATTGATCGACCTCGGCCGGCTAGGTCGGATGGACGGCCCCTCTCACTTACAACGATAAAGCCGTATCGCCGGTCCAGACGCGGGCTCGAGGCGTAGCCATTCGATGACCTGCCCGTCGTTCGACAGAGTGAACTGCTCCAGCGAATCCCATTCTCTTTCGCCGTTGGATATATGCGCGCTCACTGAAATCTGCCGGGGATTGTCGCGCACCTGAATGATGCTGGTGACGGCAAATGCGCCTTCCCCCTGGCGCAAGCCGTTGGCGTCGATCGACAGGATCGCGGAGGAGAGGATCGCGGAGAATCCACTGGCCCGGCAATCGGCGGCGACATGTGCCCAACGGCCCTGGAAGCCCTGCGGAAACTCACGGAAGGGGCGCCCTTGACGGCTGCTTATCCCGTCAGCGTTGGCGATGGTGGCACCATACTCGACGACCTGCTCGAGATCGGCGTCTCGACCCTGCGATCGCGCCCGCGCGGCATCAGCGACCGAAATGACCAAGGTCAGAGTCAAGGCTAGGACAAGATGCGTCAGATCAAAGCCAAACATCTGTGGGAGGCCTCGCTGGCGCCAAGGTCGCTACTCGGTTCCACCGCAACGAAGTGATGCCTGTCGCTCATGGAATAGCGCCTGATCGAAGACCCGAACGGGATGCAAAAATAAATGCCGCGCCGATCGAAACCGCCAGCCACCCGGTCAGCATCAGCATTTCTTGTTTGCGCGAGAAATCCGGCACGACCCCTCTATCGCCATTCGGATCATGTGTTAGGCCCGCCCATTGTAGCAGTCTGGCCAAACGGCTGTTCGAGAGCCCGGCCTTTTCGAGCGCCCAAAGCAGAATGCCAGCAATCGCCAATCTCAGCAGGTGTCGGAATATTTGGCCAATTCCGCTGAAAAAGACGCCAGTGCTTCCGGCGGTCGCGGCAGCAATACCAACCCAGAAAAACCACCATCGCAGCGGGGATTCAGCGGAATTTACGAGTGCAAGCCGCGCTGCGGTCAGCGTGAGAACAAAAGAGCCTATGACGAGCATCCAGATTTTCATCGGTCTGCATGAACCTTCTATCTTCAAAGCGCTGCTATCTCAAAATCATCAGTACCATCGCGACCCGTCGGCAACCATCATTAAAGACGTACCGGTACCTCTCGGCGAGCGCCCTCGCCGCGCGCTCTCCGGCCGGGTCCTTGTCTTGCGCGATGTAAAGGCGGCTCAGGCCGTTCGGAATGCGCATGGCGAAGATTCGCCGCCGAAAGCGCTGCAGCCGTCGGCATGGTGGAAGGGCCGGAACGAAGCGACAACACGGTCCCAACGCCTTCGCCGACGGCCATAACCTCGCCCGGCGCGCCAAATCGGACGGTGTGGCCGTACAGAGTTCGCCCATGGCCTTTCGCGGCCGCTGGCGCGCGCGCCGATCCTCCCGGCGCGCATGGTCGGAAATCAGCGGCGCCTTCCCCTGCAGGACGTGCTCGCCTACAAGGCCGATAATCGCGCCAGGCGCCACGCAGCGCTGGCGGAACTCGCCGAGCACGATCAAAACCTCGGTCTGGAATGAACGAAACGGCGACAGTCGTCGCCTTTCTCGACGCCAGCGCCGCCTCGCAACGGTCCTCGTCCGCCTGCGGAAGAAATGCGACGGCGCGCCCGAACGCGAGCGGCGTCTCATGAACGCGTTCGGGATGTTTCATCAGCAGGAAGCCGAGATCCGTCGCAGGCCTGTGCGTCGTGGCAATTAAAAGGAACACGGGAGATTACTCTTGGACGATAATGTTTCTGCGCATCGCAGATAAAGGCTTTTTGCGTGAGGCGCCAGGTCGCCCCGACCGGGGGAAAGCCGCGCCAGTCAAAAAACAGATCGCCCGAGGCTAATCTGTATCGTCTGTCGCGGTAGCCGGACACAAATCTTCGACCTTATCGAACTCGCTCTCTCCGTCTGTAAGGTCCGAATCGCCTGTGTCCCACGCACGATCCAGAAGCGCGTCGGCCTCGATCGCGCCCTCGTCTTGGACACGCTCGATTTCGGGGAGGTCGCGCAGCGACGCGAGCCCGAACGCCTCCAGAAACCTCCCCGTGGTCACCCAGGCGAGACGCAGCCGGCGGTCAGCCATGTTGAGGTTGAGGCTTTCGGCATGCTTCGCCTCGACGCCTTCCGTCCGGCCCCAGACCTGTGACGATAAGGTCTTGGTCAGGCTCTCTGGAAGACCGAGGGCCTTGCCGACGTCGCGCAGCACGCCCTTGCCGCGATAACGAATCACGGTCGAGCAGAGCGCAACGGCCAGACGGAAGGACAAATTAATCGTTTGAAAGCGCTCAAATGAACGATGTAGGGTCGAGCGGGGCCAGAACTCCTCCGCGCGCGCCTGCTTCCTGTGTAGTGACCTTTGCAACAGGAAGTGAGGAAGATCCAAATTAACTGCAGCAAAGTGCGTGAACCACGCGTTCTTACAATTTCGTGCGCCGTGACACACTCGGCTTCCAGTCCATCGACAGGTATTTCATTGAGCGATCCTTGCTTTCGAGCGCTATGATCAAAGGCGTCGAGAGAGCGCGACGAGCCGTCTCGGCGGCTTCTGCGTCCCCGCGAGCGATTGCATCGACGATAGCTTCGTGGAGGTCCAAGCTTGGCATCGGCAGATCGCGTTGGCTCAGCGCAAACAGCATATAGGCGCGCATCGTGGGGGAAAAGTACCGATAGAGTTCGGCAAGAACAGCGTTGCTAGACATGCGCGCAATCGCCCCGTGAAATTCGATGTCGGCGTCTACGAATGTTGCCCGATCCGTGTGATCCTGCTCCTCACCGCGCTGCTTTAGCAGAAGCCTCAACAGCGCTATATCCTCCTCCGAACGGTGATGCGCAGCCAACCGGGCAGAGTTCGTTTCGAACATGGCGCGTAGTTCGAAATGCTCCCGTAGGCTAGCTCCTCTGATATGACGCATGATTTCCGCAGGCTCGATATTCGATCGGACATAGGTCCCATCGCCCTGACGGACTTCGAGTAGTTGGGTGTAAGAGAGGGCGCGAATAGCTTCGCGGACGGTGTTTCGACCGACACGAAGCCTCTCCGCTAGCACATCCTCCTTCGGAATTTTCTCACCAACCTGCCAGACGCCGCCCTCAATTTGAGCGCGGATCAAGTCGATGGTCGAATCAACGAGCGAGCGCCGGGGCACCTGCGAAAGCGTGGTGGGCCTGGTCGGTTTCATAGCAGCAAAAGCATGAAGTTAACGGGGCTCCCGGACGCCAGGGGATGGCGACCATCTCTCGGACTGGGTTCTTTTATCATCAAAAATCGGGTGAGGGCGAGGTTTATCCACTGAACCTTGACATGCCTCAGCAATTAAACATAGGATGATTGGATGATAGGGTGAAAACGTAACGGACGAAGCCGGATCCGTCGGCGGTTCGGGCGTGTTAGCGCCGCTCGAATGCGGCGAAAACCGAATGGGAGAAGAGACGCGCATGTCGTCCTCGAATGAATCAAACCTGCTCACCGGCCACATCGGCGAAGAAGAAGGATTTCTTGCCGTGATTTGTCCTAATGTCGCGACCTCGACAAAATCGTCGATCGCCGGACGCGTTGAGCTGATCCAGAGCGACGCCCTCGCCTTTGGAGGCAGCCTAATGCAAGCGTCGACATCGTCGCTGCGAACTAGGTGATCCGTGATTTCGTGAATGACTACGGCGAGCAAGTTTTCGCCGAGATTCAACGCGTGCTCGCGGCAAGTGTTCTGTTCACGACCAACAAGCATTGAGGGGCGTTTCGCCCGCCGAGACGGCGCTTTCGGTGACGGTCCGAAGGCGGCCGCGATGCCGCCATGCCGTCGAAACCGACCCTGCGATACGATCTAACATCGCGAAGTGAACTATCGGCTTAGGGTTCGAAGACAAAAAGCAACTGAAGGAGGAAGTTTTGGGCGCCATTCTAGAACTCACAAGTTATGCCGCCACACCAGTAGGCATGATCGCGATCATCGTTATCGGGGTGGCCGCATATTTTGCGGCTCGTTGGGTGTTTAGCGACTAAGAAGAGCGCTATTCGGCAGCGAGACACTTAGGGCGTTGGTTCAATCGCCTAGCAAAGAAAATTAAGGGGAATTTCCACATGAGGAAATACGCCATCGTGTCGGGGACGGCATTCGCCGTCGTCATGATTAGTAGCTCGGCTTACGCAGTTTGCGACGTTCACAAGGCCAACGAAGACAAGCAAGCCAAATGCGTGGAGAAGTGCGAAGACTCCTTCTTAGAAAGGAAGATGCACTATGGCTCCGATATCAACCAGGTTTACGCAGATAAGAAGGCCTGCGATGCAGCCTGCAACTGTCCGCAAAACACTGAAGAGCGGAAGTGATAATTAGGCGTGACGGCCGGATCTCTTCGAGTCCAGCCCCCTTTGGTCGACGGTTCGACCGTTGCGCCGCAATTTATGGGAGCGAAACAGATGATCAAGCCTGCTTTTACCACGGCCGCCGCCGTCATAGCGTTCAGCGCGTCGGCTTACGCCGCAGTCTTCAGCGTCACGGAAATCTCGCCGTCCGGCATCAAGCGCGCCAACGGCACCTGGACGGTGTCGACGGAAGGCGACAAGGTCTTCGGCAAGGCGGAACTGCAGCTCGATAACGGCACGCCCGTCACCTACAAGATCGACGGCAAGGTCGAGGGCGGCGCCTATGTAATCAACCTCAGCGACCGCACCGACGGCAAGAAGGATTGCATCTGGACTGGCAAGGCGAACGAGTCCGGCAAGGTCTATGAAGGCCCGGTCGTTTGCGGCAGCGAGAAGTTTTCAGTCCGCGCTGGTGTCCAATAAGCTTTTTGCAAGCTGAATGATTCAAACGCCGGCCTGAGGCCGGCGTTTGAATTTTCTGGCTTAAAAGGTAAAGACATTCGCGCGCAGCTCGGCTAACGTCGTGGGTGGAGCGGACGCGCTGCTCTGGGGCGTCGAAACCCCTCACGAATGGCCTTTGCTGGCCGAACGGCGCCAACTCCTTGACCTATGGTCGGGGAGCCTGTGGCGTATGCACCAGGCTTTCCGAGCTAAAGGTCATGGGGCCGTTTTGTGACGGTTTCGAACTCCCCGATCACCAAGAGTCTAGAGAGAATCGTTTGCAAGGGCGCACCGCAGACAAATCCTCTCGGATGCGGGGAATGGCTTTCGCATGAGGGCTATCGGGAAGATTCTGGAGCAAGCGGCAGCCAACAACGCGTGAAGATCGGCGGTCTGCAAGCTGGCTTTCAACCAGCCTTTTTGTCGCAGATTTTGGAATTATTCAGATATCTGCTCTCTCTTGCTAAGAGGAAGAAAGGCTTTTCTACATTGGACATTCCCCGGATTTTCAACATCTCCGAAAGTGCTCACCGTATCCATAATCCGTTCACGGCCGACAAGTTCGCCACTCTCGGCGCAGCGTTGCGTTTGGAACCAGAAACCCGTGTTCTGGACCTCGGCAGCGGTTCAGGCGAGATGCTGTGCACTTGGGCACGCGACTATAGGATTAACGGCACTGGTATCGACATGAGCCAGTTGTTCACCAAGCAAGCGAAGCTGCGCGCCGAAGAACTCGGGGTCGCGGATCAAGTGGAGTTTATCCACGATGACGCTGCCGGCTATGTTGCTGACGAAAAGGCTGGAGTGGCGGCCTGTGTCGGCGCTACGTGGATCGGTGGGGGAGTCGCCGGCACCATCGAGCTTCTGGCCCAGAGCCTGCACCCCGGAGGGATTATCCTCATTGGCGAGCCGTATTGGCTGCGGTCGCCACCGACGGAGGAAATTGCGAAGGGATGCGGTGCCGGTGCGATCTCCGATTTTTTGACGCTTCCCGAGCTTGTCGCGTCTTTTGATGGCTTGGACTATGACGTTGTGGAAATGGTTCTGGCAAATCAGGACGGTTGGGACAGGTATGAGGCGGCTAAGTGGCTGACCATGCGCCGATGGCTGGAAACGAATCCCGACGACGACTTCGTGAAAGACGTTCGAGCCCGGCTGACGTCGGAACCCAAACGCTATGCTGCCTACACGCGCGAATACCTTGGCTGGGGCGTGTTCGCGCTGATGGCTCGGTGATGCCCAACATTGCCGTGTACTGTAAACTGATAGCGCTCGGCCAACCATCAACGCTTGTTGGGCTTAATCGGCTAGTGGAGTGAATCCAACGCTTGATGCCCACGCCTGACTGCGGCGATGATTTTGTCTGGATTGGCGGTCCATGTGAAGGGCTTGGGTTCGCCATTGTGCTCTTCGAGGAAGCGGTTGATTGCGGCCTGAAGGTCGGCGACCGAATGGAAGACGCCGCGTTTCAACCGTCGTTTCGTCAGCTTGACCATAGCGCACACGCGACGTTCGCCCCGTTTGTATGCCAGCAGCGCTCGGAGCAGCGCCTCACCGTCGATCCTGTCGGTCTTTGCCCGCCGGCGCAGTCTCGATGTCGTGATCGACGACGGATCGACGACGTAGCTTTCAATTCCTTCATTCTCCAACACACGGTGAATCCAGAATCCGTCTAATCCCGCTTCTTGAATGACTACGATCGGGAATGATTTCCCAGTTCGAGCCAAGGCTTTTCGCCTGATTTGCGAAAAGCGCGCCAGTAGGCCCCCGAGGTCCCCGGCGGATATGCCCTGCTTTGACATCTTCTCTCCGCCCCCCGGCGATAGCGACGTGATCAACCAGCTTGAACGACTGATACCAACCTGCGTTGATCAGAACCGATAGGCCCAGCGGCGCCGCCGTTCTCCGCGATCGCAGGCACAAATGCCGGGCCGCCCTCCGCCTGAGCCTTCCGGCGCGCCTCCCTTCGCCAGGTGAAGAGTTGCTGTGGCGTCGCGCCATGTCGACGCGCGACCTGAGAGACGACTGCGTCGGGAGCCAGCCACTCTTCGACCGCCAGCGCCTTCTCGTCCTCAGACCACCGGCAGCGCCCACCAGCTCCAGTGATCACCTCGATGCGCCGCAATCCGGAGTCGTTCGGCTCAATCAAAGTATTAAGTCTAGACACGAGCCTTATCTCCAAATCAGGGGATCAGATTCGTCGCTTTCATCTCGTATTTGAAGGTGGGACTGGGACAGCGCTTACCGACATTCGGCGCACCCTCTCGCGAACCTGGACCGTACAATGCAGTGGGAGGCGGAAAAGAGACTGGTACGTTCCGCCGCCCGCAAACAACTCGCCGACCTTGCGTAAAAGTCAGATCAGAGCGCTTGTAAGACCGTATGTCCGCTACTGCGACTGAGGAGGTTCCTCGAGGCGCTTGGGGTGCGTCAGAACGCTACTCTCACCGTGCCCATCGCCGTGAAAGGCGCTCCCGGGTAGATCGAAAGCCTCGGCGTCGAGAAGTTGTTGTCCGCGGATTCGAAATAGCGGGCATTAGCGAGATTGCGCAGATTGAGCTGAGCCGTCACGTCCTTGCCCATGATCTGCCACTTATAGGCAGCCATTGCGTCGAGTCGCACATAGCCGGGAAGCTGGAAGGTGCTCTGATCATCGCCCTGGCGGTTACCGACCACGAAAACGCCAAATCCGAGGCTGAGCCCGTCAAGCTGCGCAATTTCCTTCACGTCCCATTTAGCCCAGAAGCTCCCCTGATAGCGTGGAATGCCGATCAGGCGGCGGCCGAGGGTCGTCAGCGCCGGGTCCGGATTCGTGTCCTTGGTGACGCGCGCGTCCATGTAAGTAAAGCTGCTGATGAGGCTCAGATTGTCGAGGATCTTTCCGCTTGCGTCGAGTTCCACGCCCTTGCTGCGCGCGGCGCCGACCAGGACGAACGCGTTCGGGTCGGTCGGAGCCGCAGGGTCCCTCGCGGGAATATTGGTCTTCGTGAGTTCATAGAGCGCGAGCGAGGTCGTCAGCCGTCCGTCGAACCATTCCGCCTTCGCGCCGACCTCCACCTGCTCGCTTCTTCCAGGCGCAAACGGGCGATTGTATGCATCGGTTCCCACCGAAGCGTTCACATTCGGTCCGAACGCCTGCGTCCAGCTTCCGTAGACGCTCGCCCAGGGAACGGGCTGGAAAAGGAGCCCGACGCGCGGGCTGAACGCCGTGTCGGAGCGCGTGGGCGCAAAGAAATTGTATTGAAGATTAGCGGGTGCGAACGGGTTGCCTGTGAAGCCGGGATTTATGCTCAGGGGTTGAGAATAGATGTACGATTCCGCCAAATCCCCGGAACCACCCTTTGCTTGGCCCTGCCAGAACCAGTCGAAGCGGCCGCCGCCAAGGATATGCAGTTTCCCATCCAGAAGAGTAATGTGATCCTGAAAATACAGGCCTTCCTGATTGGAGATATTGACCTGTCGATCATTCAAGTAGCGAGGCCGATCAAATACGCGTTGCCAGTCGTAAAACCCTGTGGGGATCCACGTGTAGACATTGCTCACCCATGGATTGAACATATTGACTGTGAACAAGGGGTTAGTCGGAAAAAAACGCCCCTGATTGCCGTATAGTGAATAGACATGCTGATAATCGAAGCCGACCAGCGTGTCGTGATGAGTGTCACCCAGATCAAAATGCCCGAGTAGATCGAAATTCGTGCCGTAGACCTGCGAATCGTTCTGCTGACTGAAGGGTATTCTCAGAACGTTGCCGGTTGCGTCAATGCCGGCGTTACTGGAGTAGGCGTCATTGTGGTGAAGGAAGCTTGCCAGGAAGCGCTGCTTGAAGGTGAAGGTGTCGTTGAATCGGTGCGTGAGCTCCGATCCCGCATAGATGTTGCGGTTATTTGACAGCGGCGTGTGCGGCCCTGCAAAGTTGCGCGAGATCGGAACATCCGCCGGGCGCGTGGTATTGAAGGGATTGACAGTCAGGCCGAGATTCGGCCTGAAATCCTGGTCGTAATACTCCACATCCGCTACGAAGGTCGTATCGTCCGTCGGGCGCCAGGCGACGCTTGGATTGACGTGCACGCGTTCGATCCGGTCGAAGTCGCGAAATCCGCCGCTGTTCATATAACCGCCCGAGAAGCGATAAAGCACGGATCTATCCGCGGTCGCTGAATCGGCGAGGTCCCATTCCGTGAAATAGTTGTCGAACTGACCGAAGCGCTGCTGGATCATGTGGATCCGATCTACAACCGGGCGCTTCGTTACGAGATTGATCATTCCGCCTGGATCGCTGCGTCCGTAGAGCATCGCGTCCGGCCCCTTCATCACTTCGATTCTCTCGACGTTCGACGTGCCGAAATCCGTGAAGTTGGTCGGCGAAGTCGCCATCAAGCCATTTCGGAAGACGCGCGGCGTCAGGAAGCCGCGAATGCGATTGAAGGATGCGTTGCCGCCCTGAGACTGCGCCGTTTGCACGCCGCTGACGTTTTCGAGCGCGCCCTTGAGGTCCGTAATTTGTTGGTCGCGCAACACTTCGGCGGGCACGACTTTAACGGAGGCCGGCAGTTGGAGGTTTGGAATATTCATCTTCGTCGCGGTGGACGTCTCCTTTACGACATAGCTGTCCTGTCGACGCGGAATCCCCAGGAGCGGTGTGGCTGCGACAGATTGCGGCTGCGACGGCTGTGAGGCGCCGCGTTGCGAGCCGCCCGTTGACGTTTGCGCGCCGTGCGGCTTTCCCATCGTGCGTTGTGCCGAGCCGACGTCGATTGTCGGCAAATTCTGTTGCGCTCCGGCCATAGACGACGAGAACACGACAACGACCGCGCCGACGGAAACGCCGCGCAATAGAGCGTTGATGGACATAATAATCCCCTATGCGGCGCGAGCCGCATTCCTGATTGGATCTGAGAGCGGTGCAGTCTGGGTTGAACAGACGATCGGTTCAGAAAAACGCAGGAGGCGCGCGAGAGGACCAGCTGCTCGCCCAGCCTAAGGCGCGAGGATCGGAGCCGTTCAGAGCGGCGTAGACGATGAAAAAGTTCGTCGCTGATTTCAGATCATACGTTAAATCGAAAATGGCTTTCGTCGTATGCGAGATGAAGTCGTGCCCAACCGCATTGCATAAAATACAGCATTGAGCATGATTATGGTGGCGGTGAACCGGCGAGTCGTTGCCGCTATCCGTGTCGCAATATGCGTCATCAACGCTTGCGGCTATAATGCCTTCGCCAGCTAGGATTCTCGTATACTCGCCTGCGGATTGAGCGTTCGCGGCCAGTGCGAGAGTCCCGGCTGCAATTCTGAGCCACATCACGAAAAGGCGATCGGGCGCATGTTTCGCCAGCATCGCTCGGCGCGCGATAGGGGAAAGGGAAAGGCCGAACCGAGCGGCGAGCCGGCCCACGCCGCCCCAAAAACAGAATAGGCTCGCGTATCTCACTGTCTTTGCTGAATTTAGCAAACCGCTCATGCTAACCTGTTCGTGCTGGTTCAGTGGATTGTAGGAGACCGTATTGATAACGGACTTAACCTTTCGACAGCCTGTCAACGCGATTGCTGCTGTAAAGTTTCCGGCAATGTGGCAGTCTTGCCACAACGAGGCGGAAAGGGGCCAATCCGTCGAGAAAATGGCGGCGTCCAACATGAAAATCTTGCTGATCGAAGATGAAAGAGAGATGGCGCGCCTTGTTTCGGCGCTGGTTTCACATGCCGGCTTCAATGTCGACGTTGCTCCTTCCATGGACAGCGGATCGCAGGCCTTGCGGGAAAATTCCTATGACCTGCTGCTGCTGGACAGGAGACTGCCGGACGGCGACGGAACGTCGCTGATGAGAACGGCGCGAGAAATGCAGCCTGGCATTCGCGTTATCATGCTGACGGCGCTGGACGCGCTGGCCGACAAAGTATCCGGTCTCAATGCCGGGGCCGACGACTATCTGACAAAGCCGTTCCAGGGAGAGGAGCTTATTGCGCGTGTTCGAGCGTGCTTGCGGCGACCGGGCGGCGAGGCGCGTCCACCCGTCGTCGTCGGCTCGCTGTCATACGATCTTCGGACCGACGACGTGGCAGTCAATGGTTCGATAATCAGTCTTTCCCGGCGGGAATTGATGCTGCTGAGAGCGCTGGTGCAAAGAGTGAGCAGAGTGACGTCCAGAGAATCTCTGCTGACGGAAATCTATGGGTATCATGACGACGTCATGGCTGCGGCCCTCGATACGATTGTCTCGCGTCTCCGCCGAAGATTGTCGGAACTCGAGGCGCGCGTGGAAATTCATACGGTAAGAGGACGAGGCTATCTGCTTGCGGAGAAAGGACTGTGAGATCGCTTCCTCTTGCTCCGCGCGTGGTCGGATATCTGATCCTGGCTCAGTTGTTTGCATTCTTCTGCGGTTGGGTCATTTCGACCGCGCTTTCGATGGCGGGGATCGGCGTTTTTCCGTCGTCGTGGGATTCTTTGGCGATTGCGCGCGCACAACGACAGGCGATCGCATCGCTTAACGCCGACGAAGATGGAACGATCCGCATCGCGCCTACGCCAGAACTACAGGAGGAATTTCGACGTGCGCCTCAAATGCGCATCGCCGTATTCGACAAATTGAAGCACGCATTGCCGGGATCAGACTTGGTCCTCGTCTCGGTTCTTACTCCAGTCGTCGGAATCAGTCCGACGCATGTTCACTTTGCACTTCCGGACGACGACGGTTTCGCCCCCGAGGGTTTCATGGCGCCGATGAATACCCGATACGGACCATTGCATGTCGCGGTGCATGGGCAAAAGTTTCTATGGAAGGATTTGCTCGACGCCTGGGCGTTCGACATCAAAGTGTTGGCGGCTTACTTCACGATGGCGGTGGTTCTTTCGACGGCGACTGCGTGGTTCGCCGTGCGAAACGGCCTTCTGCCGCTGCGTCATGTAGCGCACGAGGCGTCTCTCATCGATATGGATACGCTCGGCAACCGGTTGACGTCGAGCGTCGTTCCCACCGAGGCGATGCCGCTTGTTCGAGCCATCAATCAAGCGCTCGAAAGGCTCGATATCGGAACGAGACGGCAGCGACTGTTCACCGCCAACGCCGCGCATGAATTGCGCACGCCGGTCGCGGTCCTTGCAGCGCGTCTCGATGCGCCACGCGAGGTGAACTTCGAAAATCATCTCCGGAGAGATGTTCAGCGAATCTCGCATATCATCCATCAGCTGCTCGCGGGAGCGCGCGCCGAAGAGCAGTCGCTGCCTCTGGACGAGATTGTCGATATTGGGGCATCCGTACGCGCAATGGTCGATGACGCGGCGCTTCTCGCCATTCGCGACGATCGTGAAATAGAATATCACGGCCCGTCTGAAGCGGTCCTTGTTCGCGGGAGCAAGAACGCGATCGAAGCTGTTGTCGCCAATTTGATAGATAACGCGCTCAATGCCGAGCCAGTGCATGGCGTCATTGCGGTTCGAGTGGACGAGAGTGCGACCATTGAAGTTATCGACCACGGTCCCGGAGTCGCGCCCGAAGATCGGCAATCGATTTTCGAACCGTTCTGGCGCAAGCGCGAAAGCTCGTCAGGCGCGGGGCTCGGCTTAGCAATCGCTCGGGAACTCATGACCAGGCAGGAAGGAAAGATTTGGGTTGAAGGCACTCCCGGGGGAGGGGCGACCTTTAAGGTATCGTTTCCGCTTGTCGTTGCGTGACGCAACTTGGTAATCGACGGTTGCAGTTTGTCATATAAATCTATGTTGTACTTTCGCTCCGTGCGAGCGCGGCGCCGTCTGTTGGCGGCCAAAGCAAATTGGAGTGCGTCAGCGACACCGTGGCTGAGCGGCTCACACCATAAGGCTTCCGTTTTTTCCGGGGATGAGTGCTTAATTATGCGATACGGTCAATGGTTGGATGTAGAGATTGTTCGGCGTTCCGCTCAGCGACGCTACGGGCCGCCACGATTCTGCGCCATTGCAATTCATCGATTTCGCGGCATAGTCTGGGCCGAGCGCCTTGCGGACGCGCTTGAGAGGTATGGAGGCCCCGATGACTAATGCAGTCGGTTCGATTGAAGCGCGGGAGAGACGGCGCGTTGATCACGCCGCCTTTTATCGCATGATCTGGCGCTGGCATTTCTACGCAGGGCTGTTCTGTCTGCCTTTCGTAACTATCCTCGCGCTGTCAGGCTCGGTCTATCTCTTCAAGCCGCAGATCGACGCTTATTTCGATCGGCCCTATACGCATATGACGCTGTCGGGCGCGCCACGCTCGCTCGACGATCAGGTCGAGACGGCGCTCGCCGCTGTTCCCGACTCGCGCATCAAGGGCCTCGAATTACGCGAAGACACCACCGACGCAGCGCGCGTTTCGGTGATGGACGAGACTGGCCGTGAGCAACGTGTTCTGGTGCGGCCTGACACGCTGGAAATTCTGGCGGTCCAGGACGAGAAATGGCGCCTTTCGTCGTTCATGCACGACATTCATGGTTCGATGCTGCTCGGCAAGCCCGGCGCGATCATGCTGGAGTTGGCCGGCGCCTGGGCAATCGTGATGATCATCACAGGGCTTTACATGTGGTGGCCGCGCGGCGGCGGGCTCGCCGGCCTGCTTTATCCGCGCGACGGGCGCCCGTTCCTGCGTGATCTGCATGCGGTGACCGGTTTCTATGTTTCCTTTTTCGCGCTGTTCCTTCTGGTCTCGGGATTGCCTTGGACGGTGGTCTGGGGCGAGGGATTCAAAATGGCGCGAGACGCGCCTTCCCAGCCACAGCAACAGGTCGACTGGACAACGGGGCCGGCGTCGGAGAAGGCGCAACGCATGGCGGAGTATAACAGCGCGCCGCGCGCCGCGGATGAGCATGCGGAGCATAGGGATCACGCCGGAATGAAGCATGACGCCGCTTCGAAGCGACTCGAAGGTTTTGACCGGGTCGCCCAGCTCGCGCGCCCCGAGCATCTGGCGGCGCCGGTCATTCTCACGCCGCCTTCGCCGAAAAATCCAAACTGGCAGGTGCGTTCGGCGACGCAAAACCGGCCACAACAGAAGACTTTGAGTTTCGATCCGACGAGTTTCGCTCTGGTGAACCGCGAGGATTTTTCGGGCAAAGCGATGATCGACAAAGTCGTCGGCGTCGGCATCGCCGCGCATGAAGGGCATTTGTTCGGCGTCGCGAACCAACTTCTCGGCCTCTTCACAGCGCTTTCCTTCCTGGCGCTCGTCGTCTCCTCGCTGCTGATGTGGCTGCGTCGCCGTCAAGCGGGCGCGCTCGGCGCACCGCCGGCGCTCGCCGAGCCGCCGCGTCTTGCGCCGGCGTTGGTGCTGCTAATTCTTCTTATCGGCCTGTTCTTGCCGACGCTCGGTGTGTCGCTTGTCGCAGTATTCTGCTTCGAAGCCGCCGCGAAGCGTTTTACGCCTGGCATAGCCGCCTGGCTGGGGCTAACGCCTCGTGCCGCTAGGTTGAACAGTCGAGATGGCTTGTGACCGGCGTTTTTGGCCCTCGGGCGGGGGATTACGCGCTCGCTCAGTTCCGGTCCGGGCCTTGTAATACATCCCATACATGAGGTTGCTGCTCTCCGGCGGCGGGAAAGATCCTATCGCTGGTAATTCGTTGGACGACGAATGCAGAGTAGCGATGACGATGTTTGCAGGATTTGTCTTGGGTGGCGAGCGCGCGAAAGTCGGGTTGGAAAGCGGGTGTGAATAGGCGTGGGAGAATGACACCACGAAGTTCATTCTCAACATTTTGATATTGTGCCTGGATTCGACGATGGAGAGGGGTCCCAATCGGCGCCGATCGGGACCCCTCCAAGAACAGCGTAAATCGTTGGGAGCCAGGCCACGGCTTATCGATTGGTCCGGCTCTTTCGAAAGGGAGGAGCCGTCTCCGCACTAGTCGATCGTAAGCGCGGACGGCGGAAGGATCATCACACGCTGGACAAGGAGCGGGATGGAATTATCCGCGCGACAATTTCGCGCTTCTATCTCAAGCCAACACGACCGCCCTTCTCGCGACTGGTTCGCGAAGTGCAGACCAAATGCTTGGCTGCCGGTTTTAAGGCGCCGAATTGGCGCACGATCAAAAATCGTTTAGAAAGTATCGACCTTCAACGGCGAGCGAAGCGACGTGGAGAAACGTCGATCGTCAAGGCGACAACGCCGACGCCCGGAGAGCTGGGCGCGTCTCAGCCTTTGGAACTTGTCCAGGTTGATCACACCAGAGCGGACATCATCGTCGTCGATGAAGAAACGCGCGAGCCAATCGGCCGTCCGTGGCTGACGCTCGCGATTGACGTGTTCAGTCGCATGGTGACGGGCTTCTATCTGACAATGGACGCTCCCTCTCGTTTGTCCGTGAGTCTTTGTCTGCTTCATTCGGTTTTCGACAAATCGGCATGGCTGAAGGATCGGGAGATCGACGAACTATGGCCGGTTGCGGGGCTGCCGGCAGTGCTGCATGTCGATAACGGCCCCGAATTTCGCAGCCGCGCCTTTATCCGCGGCTGTGAAGACGCCGGAATGAATATTCAGTGGAGGCCATGCCGCACGCCGCACTATGGCGGACATATCGAACGCCTAATCGGAACGCAGATGGGCGCCGTTCACCTCCTGCCCGGCTCGACATCCAGCAATATCGCAGAGCGTGGCGAGTATGATCCGAAGCTAAACGCGGCCCTGACCCTGCGTGAAGTCGAGCGGTACATTGCCCTCGAAATCGTCGGTTCGTACCATCAATCGATTCATAGCAGTTTGTGTCGTCCGCCAATCGCTGTATGGCGAGAACGCGAGGGAGACATTCCGCTCCGCTTACCTCACGATCGGATGCGCTTCTGGTTGACCTTTTTGCCTGAAGAGGAACGCACATTGCGCCCGGACGGGATCCATCTGTTCAATTTGCGTTACTGGTCCTCGGCGCTCAGCGCCGATGTCGGCAGAACCAAGCGACGGCTCCTGGTAAAATATGATCCCCGCGACATGTCGCGAATCTTCATTCGGCGACCCTCCGGCAATTTTATCGAGGCTCGCTATGCCGATGTAACCTTGCCGTCAGTGACGCTGCGCGAGGCGTTGACGGCGCGGCGCGCCCTACTGGCGCAAGGACGCCGCGAAGTCGATATGCGCTCGATTATCCGCACCGCGATGGCTCAGCGAGAACTTGTTGACGACGCGAAAAGGAAGACGAATGCGTCTCGACGCGGAAAGGCCGCCGGTTCAAAATCCAAGGGAGATCGCAACGGCTGGGGCTCGCTGCGCGGCGTCGATTCCAGACAGCCAGTGCCCTTTGTTGAAGACTCGGACTGAACGGATGCTGACATGAACGATGTAAGCTCCCATCTGACGCCTGCCGCCGCCGCACTTCTCTCGGAATCCGATGAACGTCGCATCCGCGCAATAAAGTCGCGCCGTTGGGTTCTGTATCCGCGGGCCAAACAGGCCCTCGACCGTTTGGGGCTCCTGCTCAACCATCCTCGGGGAACGAGGATGCCATCCGTTGCGATTTATGGCGACAGCGGCATGGGCAAAACCATGATCATGAAGCGATTCCGTGACGAACACCCGCCGGGTTTCAATGCGGTCACGGGCGCGCTCCGAACGCCTGTACTCGCGATGGAGATGACCAGTCGACCGGGAGAACGCCGCTTCTATGCTGAACTGCTCACGCTCCTCGGCGCGCCACAGCGCCCCCGTGCAGACATTGCGCAGATGGAGCAGTCTGCATTGCGGATCATGGAGGCGATCGGCGTTCAGGTGCTCGTTATCGACGAAGTCCATAATATTCTCGCGGGCTCCTATCGGGAACAGAGGGTCGTGCTCAACACCCTTCGATTCCTGAGCAATCGCCTCCAAATCTCGCTCGTCTGCTTTGGCGTCAACGAAGCGCGTGAAGCGATCAGCGGGGATGTTCAACTCGCCCGCCGTTTTGAACAGTTCACGTTGAACCGTTGGGCGGCGGATGAACAATTTGAAGCGCTCGTCGCGTCCATTCTGCGCAACACGCCCTTACGCAATCCTTCCGTGCTCAGCCCGAAATCATTGCGTTGGATGCTTCAAGTGACCGAGGGCATCACGGCAAACATCTTCCATCTGATCAACAATCTCGCCGTGGAGGCGGTTGAAACTGGAAGAGAGCAAATCTGCGACGAAGCCATCGAGAGTTGGCAGCCAGAACTCGATATGGAAGCGGCGTTCGCGTGACGCCCAAGCTTCCTCATTGCGACCAGCTGCCGGTCGTGCTTCCACCGCTGACGGATGAACTCTTGTCATCCTGGATTCATCGACACGCCACCTTCTACGACGTCCCGCCTCTCGCTATGCTTCGCCATTGCTTGGACGCCATATCATCGCTGCGCGCGGTCGATTTAGTGTTGACTGACGAACAAGCGTCTCGTGTCGCTTCAATGTTCAGAACGGACGCGGCTAATGTTCGACGAATGAGCCTCTCGAACATCTTGCCAAAGTCCTGCCGACTGATCGCCGCGAAGCCAATGCAGTTCTGCGCGGCTTGCGCGCGCCAAGCGAATTCGAGTGGGCCAGAGCCTGTACGACGAAGTCAACTTCTCGGATGGCGTCTCACTTGCCCGCAATGTTGTTCGCAGCTTATCGACGGCGACAAGCGTTCAAACCCTTCCCCGTTCGCCGACTATTGGACTGACGCACTCGACGGCCAACGTCTGATCGACGATGAAGCGGAACGAGGCGTTCGAGCGTGGGCATCGCCAACGGAGCTGGCGCGTCTCCTGCTGATGCGACGCGACCCAAGAACAGCACATTTGAAACGCAGCGGAAGCTTCCGACTTCTTGGCGTCGTCGTTCCGGAAGCGGACGCCATTGTCGTGGAAAACCAGATCTCGCTGCCCTCCGCGGCAAACCCGATCTTACCGCTTTGGCTACGCCCTGCGCTTCTCGCGGGAGTCTCGATCGTCGAACGCGAAGGACCCGCCATGTTGACATGGCTCCAAAGCAAAATCATTGGTCAAAACCGCACGCGCTTTAGCGAACTCGTCTCGACCATGCTCAGCACCCACCCGGGCCCCGAGCCATTATCATTATTGCAGCATAATTGATAATAATGCTCCAAAAGATTCTCAAATAAGCTGCAGCAATGCATACGAACCACCGCATTCTTGCATTTAAGCGCAACGTGACAGCCGTATACGTGCCGAATGGAAGTGGTGAGAGGGGTTTGCTATGGATTGGTTACATCGGGCTCTCAGCGGATAGCCGTTCTCGTCCAACGAGCTACGATTGGCGGGCGCTTTCGTGAATGTCTGGTTTCTCATGGACCTCGCGCAATGGCTCAATTGGGTGCACAGAAAATTATCCGGCCTCGCCCCGCGAGTCCTTTCCGGCGACGGTGATTGTTTTTATGGATCAAGGGAGTCTGAACTATGTTGAGCCGTTTGACAATCAACGCCGCTCAGACATGCAACCTCGGGTGCAAATACTGCTATGCGCTCGGCGGAGAATATGGGGGCTCAGCGAGCGTAATCACACCCGAACTCGCTGTGACCAGATTTCGAGAGGCGGCGCAGGAGCACCGATTCATAAAAATCGTTCAGTTTATCGGCGGCGAACCGCTGCTCAACCTTCCTGCGCTGACGGCCGTCGCCGAAGAGATAGATGTCTTGATGCAAGACGGAATTTTGCTCAATAGGCCTTCCCTATGCGTCGTTACGAATCTCACTTTTCTGTCGAAAGAACATATCACTCTCTTCACCAAATATCGCTTTGCATTGCTTGTGAGCGTTGATGGTCCAGAAAAAATCCATGATGCCCTAAGACCGACAAAAGGAGGACAAGGCAGTCATGGCAAAATCATGAGTAATATTGAGATGCTTCGATGCGAGGAAATTCCATTCGACGTTTATTGCACATACACACGCAGACATTTGCAGTCCGGCCTTTCGATCACGGACCTGTTGAGATACTTCAAATCCATCGGCGCTGGCGTGATCGAGATCGTTCCCGCGTCGACGGCGCCGCATGATGAGCTGGGCTTCAATCATGAAGGGGACTGGCGAGCCGTCGTCGACACGCAAATTGACGCGATAAATTTTTCCATTGATGAATTTGAGAAGGGAAATGTCATGTCTTACGGATTGCTCGGCGCGATGATCGCAGCGATGACCGTGCGGGCGACGGATCGCATTTGCCCTGCTGGCGTTTCCAATCTTGCTATAGCAAGCGACGGCGATTTGTATACGTGTAATATGTCGACAAACAATCCGGCCTACCGGACATCAATCAGCGCTCAGGCCGATGTTCTGACGAAAGCGGATATTGCGGAGTGCCGGGACTGCCGGGTGCGCCCGTGGTGTCGATCCTGTCTTGGAGAAATGGAAATTAGGAATCCTGGCAATCCCAAGCCCTTTCCAGAACATTGCGAGACTTTGCGCAGAGGAATCGAAACGATAGAAAAACGGCTGCCGCGCGCCTCACGCCGTCATCTTTTCCTTCAACAAAAAGGGGTGGCGTTCAGTCAACGACTCCAAGGAAAGTCAGACAGCCGACCCTGAATAACGGAATTTGAAGGAGAAATCCCGAGCGCTTGTTTGGCCGAACTCTGCGATTTGGCTCACGGGCCTGTCGCTCTGTCCCTGGCGATCACGGGATGCTTCTCCTGTCCCGCCCGCTCGAAGGCGTCGCCGATCGGCCAAAAGGCAAGGCGGCCACGGCCGCGTTGTAGAGTAAGCGCCGCTTTTGCCCCATTGATTTTTTGGGTTCGTGCGGATTCGCTGATGTGAGATTCTTTTAGAGACATCCTGTCTCTGGAAGGATCCAATGATGAGTGCACGCACGAAGGCCAATGCGATTGAAGGCGCTGGATTTGTCGAACGCGTCGATTTTCGTCGTTCACGATCGGGCCGTCGGCTTTGGTCGAAGGAGCAGAAGGGACGGATTGTTCGGGAAAGCCTTGCGCCGGGGGCTCGTGTCGCCGACGTGGCGCGCAAGTACGGCTTGCGCTCGCAGCAGCCGACACATTGGCGTCGCGCGGCGCGCTCGGGGCATCTTGCGCTCGTGATCGACGAGCCTGGCGAGTTCGTTGAGATTGCAATCGAGGACGTCGCCGCTCACAGAAAGACCGCGGCAAAGATCGAGATCGTCGTCGGCAAGGTGCTGCTGCGTCTGGAGAGCGACGCCGCATCGACACGCATCGCCGAGATCGTGACGGCGTTGGACCGCAGCGCATGATTAGCCCAGCTCAGGGACTGCGGATCGTGCTCGCCGTTCGTCCCGTCGATTTTCGCTGCGGGCATGACGCGCTGGCCGCTTTCGTGCAGAACACGCTCGGGCTCGATTCGCATTCTGGCTTGATCGTCGTGTTCCGTTCGAAGCGGAAGGATCGCTTGAAGATTTTGCTGTGGGATGGAACCGAACTCGTCATGATCTACAAACGCTTGGCCGAGGACGGCTTCGTTTGGCCGCAGATCGGTGGTGGCGTTCTCCAACTCACCCGGGTTCAGTTCGAAGCGCTGTTCGACGGGCTGAACTGGAAGCGTGTCGGCGAGCCGGTCATGGCCGCTCCGGCTGCGGCAAACTGACTCGGATCCGCCGGGTTTTATTCGTTCGGCGCGGCGCCTCGCATCAGATAGATTGCGTTGCATGACGCCGAGCTTCGATCCCGCCGGACTTGCGGAGCTGCCCGCCGATCTGCGCGCGTTGTTCGAAGCTCAGCGCGCGATGCTCGAGGCCGAACGGGTCCGCGCGGATCGCGAGCGCCAGCGAGCCGAGCACGAGCTTGCCGCGCGCCTTCACGTCGAGAGCGAGCTGGCCGCGTCCAAGGAGACGGTCGAACGTCTCCAGCTGCTCATCAAGGAATACGAACGCGCGCGTTTCGGCAAGCGCTCGGAGAAGTTCGATTCCGATCAATTGCAGCTCATGCTCGAAGACATCGAGATCGCCGTCGCCGAAATCCAGGAAGGTGAGGACGGTCGCGCGCGCCGTTCGGGACGCCCGCTCGGGAGCAAAAGAGCCAACCGCGCTGCGCGCGCCTTTCCTGCTCATCTGCCGCACGTCGAGCGCGTGATCGAGCCCTCGAGCCTCGCTTGTCCCTGCGGCTGCGGCCAGATGGTTCGGATCGGCGAGGACCGCGTCTGCCGCCTCGACGTGACGCCCGCGCAATATCGCGTCATCGAGACCGTGCGGCCTCGCTACGCTTGTTCGAAGGGTTGTTCGGGCGTCGCCTACCAACCTGGTCGAGAATCAAATCAGGCCGCTGACTCTTACGCGCAAAAATGCGCTATTCGCTGGGCACGATGAAGGCGGCCGTTCCTGGTCGCGTCTCGCTTCACTCATTGCGACTTGTAAGCTCAATCGCGTCGAGCCCTATGCTTGGATGAAGACGACCCTCGAGGCCATCGCCAACGGTCACCCGCAATCGCGCATCGACGAGCTGATGCCCTGGGCCTTCAAATCTTCCCCGCCGGCGCCGACGATCTGATCACCGAACCCAACACCGACCAATCGTTTGCAAAGCTTTGCGCCAAAGATATGCAATGCTTGTCGCAATAGATTGCAAGCTCTTCTCGCGGTTCAAGCCAATATGGGAGAGGAACGGCGCTTACAGTAAACGGTCTGCCAAGGCGGAAAGTCTTTCGGCAGCATGCGCCAGCCGCAGCCGGCGCGAGCGATGTAGCGGATGGCGTTCAAAACCTCGCGCAACTCCACAGAGGGCTTTCGTCCTCGCCGCGCTGGCGACGGAAGAAACGCCTCGACGCGCGTCCACTCCTCGTCGGTCAAATCTGTCGGATACCGCTTGGTTTGCTTTTCAATGGCGGCCATCTTGGCGCGATTCGCTCGGGTCCACATCCCGTGCTTGAATCACGCCAGCGACAAGCCTTCAACCATTCTCAAACAGATGGGGTGATTGGGGTCTACTCCCGGATGGGCGGCTGCTCCTGTCGAGATGTGAGAACGTGGTCGGTGTCGAATCGCCACGAGCATCGGGAAGGAGCAGCCATGAGATATTTTGTCGGACTCGACGTGTCATTGGAAGAGACTTCGATCTGTATCGTTGACGAGACGGGCCGGATCGTGAAAGCTGGTTCCGGCAGGTTCATGTCAAGAGCCGGCAATGTCGCCTATGGCGCTCGCTTCTTGTCTCGCGCCGCACTATCCTCAACGAAATGCGATCGATCGAAAACGTGGTGCGGGCGATCCTGCGGGAAGCCGGCGTCAAGCTCGGCACGCCAAGCCGGGCGGATTTTGTCGAACGCGTCCGCGAATTGGCCGGCGGTGATTCCGAGGCGACGCCGCTCGTCGAGCCCCTTCTCGCAATCCTCGTCACGATGCTGCGCGAACTCGCTCGTTTGACGAAGCGGGTGCTCGAGGTCGTGCGCAAGGAGGCGGTTTGTCGCCGCTTGATGAGCGCTCCGGGCGTCGGTCCGATCACGGCCCTCGCCTTCCGCGCCACGATCGACCGCCCGGATCGCTTCCAGCATTCGAGAGACGTTGGCGCGCATCTCGGCCTGACGCCGGCCCGCTACCAGTCCGGCGAGACAGACATCCAGGGCAGGATCAGCCGATGCGGCGACGAACTCGCCCGCACGGCGCTTTACGAGGCGGCGCACACGCTGCTCACACGCAGCCGCAAATGGTCGTCTCTGCGCGCCTGGGGCGTGAAGGTCGCCAAACATCGTGGCATGGCGCGCGCCCGTGTGGCGGTGGCGCGCAAACTCGCCGTCATTCTGCATCGCATGTGGACCGATGGCGTCGAATTCCGCTTTGGCAAGGAGCCCGCCGCGGCGGCGGTCGCTCTGGTCGCCTAACCCGAGCCAAAGCGGGGAGACGAACACAAAGCATTCGCTCGAAAGAGCGATCCGGATCGTTCCCGTGGGGACGATGGGCAAGGTGATCTCGTTAAGAGTCTCGAACCTGCCGGCGAAGGCCCGCAAAGTCGTGAAACAGATTGAGACGCCCCGCCTTTCTGACCCCATCATGCGGCGGCCACGCGCCGACCGCGAAGAGAAGCGTGTGACCCACGGGAACGAGACCAGCAAAGAGAGTTACGATTGCCAAAGAGTTACGATTGCGACAGGACGGCTTGACGCCAACGACCCCAATCAGAGAGGACTCTCAGAGGATTCCGACAGATTCAGCTCAGACGCATCTTGTCACCCACTTCTTCACCCGATCGCCCTAGCGAATAACGCGCACACGCTGGACGAGAAAAGCAGCTTGCATCTACTATTTTGAGACGTGCCACTCCCGTGGCTGGCGAATTTTCCAAAGCTAGCGCTTGACATTGTCAAGCCTCATGGCATTTTCACAAGCCATGTATTTGGGGCGGGCAAAACACGATTTCTTTCGGCGCGCAGTTGTTGCTTGCGCCGTGCTTTGCTTGTTTGCTCTTCAGTTCGCGCCGCTTCTCCGCCCCGTCAACTGGGCAGACTCCTTGGGCTTGTATCCGACCGCTGAGGCCACAGTCTCTCCATGCAGCCCTAACGGCGACGGTGATCCGGCGGATGGTCATAATGATCAGGCCAAATGCTGCGCCTATTGCCTAGCCAGCGCCCGCGCGGCCTCCGTGCTCGCTTTTGCGGTCATTTACAGCGCCGTCGTCGACCTACTCCCCGAGCCGGGTCGTATTTCTCATCGTTGGGACTTCGATGATCCCAGGCCTGTCGCAGGCTGGTTGATCACTTGGTCGTCGCGCGCGCCGCCTGTTTCCTGAAAAAACTTGCTCCGCGTGAGCGCGGGCCCATCCGTTTTCCCTCGACCCGAAAAGTCGAGAGGCTTTCGGCGATCTATTGTCGCCTATTTCTGACGCCGCTCGAGCTTCTTGGGGGTGAACCGGCGTTCAGACTATTTAGCGCCCGAGGGCAAGATGCAGCTCATCCGCCATCTCTTCGAGAACAACAAAAGGGAGCTTCTCAAATTTCTGACCCGCCGAGTCGGCAGGGAGGAGGCTCCGGATCTTCTTCAGGAAGCATACGCCAGGGTCCTCGTCGCGACCCATGACGGAAAGGATATCGCCGATCCTTCGGCTTATCTCCGTCGAACGGCTGCAAATCTGGCGACCGATTTCACGCGCCGCCGCATCAATGATTTTAAGGTCTTGGTCTTCGATGATCGCGTCCCTGACGCGCTGTCGTCCGATCCAACGCCAGAAGAAAGCCTGGAAGCCCTCGACAATTCGCGACAGCTTGCTGCGGCGGTCGGGGCGCTCCCCCCAAAATGCCGGGAAGTTTTCATGATGCGCATGTATGAGGGCGTTGGTCACGATGAGATCGCCAAGCGATTGGGCATTTCAAGGAAGATGGTCGAGCGACATATGAAAACTGCCATTCAGCGCTGTAGGAAGGCGTTGCGATGATCTTTCAGGCAAGGTTCTTGGTTTTTCCCTTCGGGTAATTCTATATAAATAGGGACACGCCTGCGGCGGGACGGGACGAGGGGAGGCATGGCATTGCCCGCATGAACGATGAACATGACAGATCGAAGGGTGACGATATTCACGACGTCGCCACCGAATGGTGGGTGAAACGCGATGCCGGCGCCATGCCTCGGTCGGATCGTCGCGCCTTTGAGAAATGGCTGGCCGAGAAGCCGGAGCATAGAGAGGCGTTCGAGGAAATTGAGCTTCTTTGCTCCCAGGTCCGCGCAATACGGCCGGAAAGGGCGCACGTCGGGGCTTTCGCCTCGCGCCAGCGCCGCATCGCCTCTGTTGCTTCTGCGGCGCTCGTGGCCTTGTTCGTGCTTATGCTCTCCTGGAACGAACTATCTCTCCTGCTGCGTGCTGACTTCCGGACGGTAGCGGGAGAAACTCGCACCATCACCCTGGACGATGGATCGCGTGTCCATCTGGGCGGCAAGTCCGCCATTGCCGTCAATTATCGCGGTGCAGAGCGCAAGGTGACGTTGATTGAGGGCGAGGGTTGGTTCGAAGCAGAGCCGAATGCAGCTCGGCCCTTCGTCGTTGCGGCGGCGTCTGGTTCGGTGACGGCGCTGGGGACGACCTTCGATATTGCCTTAATCGGTGATATAGCGCGAGTAACGGTAGCTAAGCATCGCGTCACCATTTCCAGCCAAGGGGGCGCAAAGGTCGTGTCAGAGGGGCAGCAAAGCATTTTTGGGCCAGAGACGTCGATTTCTAGTCCCACGATCGTTGACGTAAATGATGAAACAGCCTGGCGCCGCGGCAAACTGATTTTCAGGAACCGGCCGCTGGGCGAGGTCGTGGCGACTCTTGCCCGCTACCATCAGGGCTATCTTCTGACGCCGAGCGCAGCGGTGCGTGAGCTGCGGGTGAGTGGCGTCTTCGATGCTGACGATCCGCTCGGCGCGCTCAAAGTGATTGAGGAATCTCTGGACATAAAGGCTATTCGCCTCACGAACTATCTTGTCATTCTGCACGGATAGCGGCCAACGCTTCCAAAAGAATTTTTCAATGGCGACGTTTCCGAATTCAACTCCCGTCCGTCAAGGGAAATAGAAGGACAGTTTGTCCCTAGTTCACGCTGTGATTGGGCGGAATCGCCCAATCACAGAAAATGTGATTGATCTCATAGTTTAGAGAGCGTCAGGGCCGGTTGGCAGATCTGCTTGGCCGAGGACGACCTCAATCAAAACGCGGCTGCTCTTGTGCGGCTGACCTGCCCTGAACTTTCATCCAGTGGCGATTAGAGTCCCGGCGTTTGATACGCCCGAGGGCGCGGATGTAGCAACAGGCGATCGGCGGAGCTGGTCGGGGTTGTGCAGCCGGTCGCCTGTTGCGGTGAGATTGGCCCCATATTCTGCCGCCGTTGCGTAGCCGGGTGATGAATGCGGGCATCGATGATTGTAGTCGCTGACCCAGGCGCCGATCTTCTCGCGCGCGTGGTCGAGGCTAAGGAAAAGCGTTTCGTTCAAAAGCTCGTCGCGCATGCGCCCGTTGAAGCTCTCGCAGAAGCCGTTCTGCATCGGCTTGCCCGGCGCGATGTAACGCCACTCGATCTTGCTCTCGCTGGCAAAGGACAGGATGGCGTTCGAGGTGAACTCGATCCCGTTGTCGGAGACGATCATGCCGGGCTTGCCGCGCCGCCCGATCAGTGTCGACAGCTCCCGGGCGACGCGCTTGCCCCGAGATCGACGTGTCTGGGATCGCCGCCACGCATTCGCGCGTCACGTCGTCGACGATATTGAGGATGCGGAACCGCCGGCCGCAGGCGAACTGGTCGTGCACGAAGTCCAAAGACCAACGCGCGTTCGGCTTCGCCTCGACAAGGTTCGGTGCCCGCATTCCAACCGCGCGACGGCGGGCGCGGCGCTTCTTCACCGTGAGCCCTTCCTCGCGATAAAGCCGGTAGATGCGGTTCTTGCCGGAGCGCTCGCCTTCCTGACGCAGCAGAACGAACAATCGCCGGTAGCCGAAACGGCGGCGCGCATTGGCGAGCTCCCGAAGTCTCTCGCGCAACTCCTTATCCACCGGCCGCTTTGGCGCATAGCGGACCGTCGTGCGGTCGATGGCGACGATGTCGTAGGCCCGACGCTCCGACAGGCCCATGACGGCCCGAAGGTGCGCGACGGCTTCGCGCTTGACGGCGGGCCCTACCATTTTTTCCCAGAAGCTCCCGGAGCGCCGACGCTTCGAGCAACTGATCGGCCCGAAGCTTCTTCAGCTTCGCATTTTCGTCCTCCAACGCCTTCAGACGCTTGGCTTCGGAGACGTTCATGCCGCCGAATTTGGCTTTCCAATTGTAGAGCGTCGCCTCCGAAACCGCGTATTTGCGCGCAAGATCCGAGACCTTCGCGCCCGCTTCCTGCTCCCGCAAAATCCCGATGATCTGCTCTTCCGTGAACCGCTTCTTCTTCATCTCGTCCGTCCTGCAATAGGCCGGACTCTAATCCAAGCTGGACGAGTTTTTCAGGGGCAGGTCAGCTACCTTTCGATCCTGCGCATGGCGAAACAGTAGCAATCAGCGCCGATCAAAGAAAATTTTCAGTGCGGAACGTTTCCAAATTCCTCCCCTGATCGTCAAAGAAATTAGAGGGACGAATTGTCCCCGGATTTCCTTTAGGGGTTAGTTATGGCGATCAAGTGCGGGCAGAAGAAAAGACTAACGGGAACGACCGCCATAGCCATCGGAATTGGAGTAAAGGTCGTCGGCCTCGGCAGCCCCGCGATCGCCCATGCATCAATGACGCAGAAGGAATTCACCGAGGCGGTCAAAAGCTATCAAATCCCCCAGGGATCAATGGACATTGCATTAAACAGGCTGGCGGACGAGAGCGGCGTGCGCTTGATCTATCGCTCGCATCTCACCGCGAAACTTAGAACGCCCGGTTTAGCCGGCAATTATTCACTCGCTGGCGCGCTTGACGCGCTGTTGTTTGGAACCGGCCTCCATTATCGTCTCAGCGAGAACGGTGAGACGGTTTCAGTGGTGCTGGCCCAAGCTGGCAATGCGGCCAACGACGCCAGCCCGCGCGGGGCGCGTTCCTTACCGACGATCGACGTAGCCGCAGCGCGCCCGCGGCCAGCCCGGGCAGTCTCCCAAGGCGGCGGCGGCCGGTCCGGGGCCGGCGCCGCGAGCGGTCCCCTGACCGGGAAAGAGGCGTTGGGCGGGCGGCTGACGGGCTACATGGCCGACACGGCGAGCACGACGCTGAAGACCGACATGCCCTTGATGAAGACGCCATTCTCGGTGCAGGTCATCACGCGCGAGACGATGGACGATCAGCAGGCGATCGACCTGAATAACGCTGTCGTGGGCAATTCCAGCGGCGTTCTCGTCGTGCCCAACAGCTCCTTCTACACCGGCCTTATGATTCGTGGTTTTTCGACGAATACAAGCATTTACTTCAACGGCTTGCGTCAATACCAACTTATGAACGTCGATACCGCCAATCTTCAGTCGGTTGACGTTTTGAAAGGTCCCGCGGCGATGCTCTATGGGCGATCCGAGCCTGGCGGCTTGGTTGATCTCGTGCCAAAACGCCCCTTAGACACGCCTTATTATTCTGTGCAGGAGCAGGCCGGCTCATATGGCTTCACCCGGACCACGGTGGACGCCACGGCGCCTTTGAACAAGGAGAAAACGCTCGCCTATCGCTTCAACGGGAGCTATGTGCGTTCCGACTCCTTCCAGGACTTTGCAAACAAAGAATATTACTTCCTGGCTCCGACATTCTCCATCCGCCCGAACGACCAATTCAGGGCCAATATCGACTTGCAGTTCATGCATGACGTGGTCATGCCCGAGTCCAACACCGTCGCGGTCGGCAACAGGCCGGCGTCGATTCCAATCACACGCTATCTTCAAGACCCGTCGTACACCGGCAAGCTTCCGCAGCGCTTCGACCTTAGATATTATGGATACGATTGGACTTTCGACATCGACAAAAATTGGAGCCTGACGAATAGGCTATACTATAGGAGTCAGGGTCAAGATCTATCGTCCGTGTCCATCATCGGCCTCAATCAAGCGACAGGCGTCCTGACACGCGGCTCCTATTACCAGTCCGTCACCAATCAAGGCATGGCCACAAATCTGGATCTGAAGGGTAGGTTCGTCACCGGTCCCCTGAGCCACTCCACGTTGGTCGGATTTGACTATTATAGCAATTACCAGCCGCTCGCGCCCTTCTATCTTGTCGTTCCGGCGTCGAAATATCTGCCCACGTTCAACATCTATGCCCCAATTTATGGAAGCAACTTTGCTGGCGTGACGCCGAACCTATTCACCACAAATGCGGAATCCTGGAAGGGCGTTTATGCCCAGGACACAATTTCATTCTGGGACGATAAAATCCATCTGCTTCTCGGCGGTCGATACGATTGGGCGGAAGTTGACTGGCAGGTGAAAAACAACGATCTGCGCACCGCTTGGATTGTGAGCCCGAATTGGAGCAAGGCTTTCAGTCCTCGTGTCGGTCTGACTATTCAGCCAATGCCGTGGCTCTCATTCTACGCGAACTACACCAAATCGCTCAACGCCGATAACGGACTCAACGCGGGCAGCGCGATTCCGACACCATTGCCACCGGTCCGGTCCTATGAATGGGAAGGCGGCATCAAGGCTGAATTTTTGGATAAGCGTCTCTTGCTGACGCTGGCTTACTTCGACCTTGTCAAGACGAACGTCCCGGGGCCGGATCCGACTAATCCCGGGAACACGTTGGTCGCGGGCGAAGCGGAGAGCAAAGGATTCGAGGTCGATCTGAAGGGGCGAATAGACGAGAATTGGAGCGTGATCGCCAATTATACACATGACGACGTACGCGTCACCAAAGGTTCGCTCTACAATCCGCTCACCGAAATCAACACTCAGCTGTTTATTGCCGGAAATCGGCTTCCCACCGTTCCCAAGAATATGGGCAATCTTTGGGTCAAATATGACGCTGACGGCTTACTCAAGGGTCTCAGCATTGGCGGCGGCGCGCAGGTCGTGGGAAGCGCTTTCGGCGACAACGCCAACTCGTTCACGATTCCTGCCTATGCGATCCTAAATGGAATGCTCGCCTACCGTTTCGACGTCGGTCCAGCGCATCTGACGGCGCAGCTAAACGCCAAAAATCTCTTGGACACGACTTATTATGCGAGCTCGGCATCACGGTTCCAGATCATGCCCGGAACCCCGCGAACCATAATCGGCTCCCTGCGGTTGGAATTCTAGCTCTTTTGAAGCGTGCGAATCATCAAGACCGTCGCGCATAGCGGCGTCTAATGAGCCCTGAAGCAGAAAGGGAAAATGAATGCGCATTTCGGTCATTCCGATCGTCCTTGCGATGGCCGTCTTTTCGGCGTCAGTGAGTCAGGCCGCTTCGGCGAAGCAGCAGCCGGTCGCTATCAATTTCGCGCTGATGGCGGACGGACGGGAAGTGGGCTGCGGCGCCCCATTGAGCAATCTCGGCGCTGACCGTCTTCCGGGCAAGCTGCAAGAAGCCCGCTTTTATGTCTACGGCTTCGAGATGATCGACGCCAAAGGCGCGTACACGCCGGTGTCGCTGGAGCAGAACGACTGGCAATATGCCGATGTCGCTCTGCTTGATTTCAAGGATGCGCGCGGCGGAAGCGCAGCATGCAGCGAGAGCAATCCAGCCAAGAATACGCGCGTCATCGGAACGGTGCCGCGCGGCGCGTATGTTGGCCTCTCATTCTCGGTAGGCGCGCCGGTCGAGAGCATGGTCGACGGCAAGGCCGTTTCGATCAATCATTCCAATGTCGAGACCGCGCCGCCTCCGCTCGACATCGCCGGCATGGCGTGGAATTGGCAGGCGGGGCGCCGCTTCTTCACCTTCGAGGTCTATCCGCCCGCTCCCGTCGTCAAGACCGACGGATCGAAATCGCGGGGCTGGATGGTGCATCTCGGCTCGACGGGATGTAAGGGCAATCCTGCGACCGGCGAGATCGTTTCCTGCGCCCATGGCAATCGCTTCGCCGTCGTCTTCGACCGCTTCGATCCGAAAACGCAGCAAATCGACGTCGACCTAACCACATTGCTCGCGAACAGCGACATTACCGTCGACAAGGGCGGCGCGGTGGGCTGCATGAGCGGCCTCGATGATCCCGAATGTCCGGCGGTGTTCAAGGCGCTTGGCCTCAACCTCACTGATACGGCGCCGGGCGCGAATGACGCGGGCAAGCAAACCAAGTCCGGCGTCTCGCCAATCTTTTCGGTTGGGGCCGCTGCGCCCGCGAAGGATGCGAGGGGCAAGCAATGAGACGCTCCGCTCTCCTCATGCTCGTCCTTGCGGCGTCAGGTCTCGCAACGGTCGCGCATGTCTTCGCCGACCCCTCGCCGCCCGCGCAATGGACATGGGACCTGCCGTCCTATATCCCGCCGCCGCGCGTGCCGGCGGACAATTCGATGTCGGAGGCCAAATTCCAGCTCGGGCGCCGTCTGTTTTACGACAAGCGCCTCTCGGGTAACGGGACGTTGAGCTGCAGCTCTTGCCATCTCCAGGAACGCGCCTTTACGGATGGCCGCATGACGAGCATCGGCTCTACGGGCGAGCATACTCCGCGCAACGCACCGTCCATCGTCAATTCCGCCTGGCACGCGACCTACACATGGGCCAATCCGGCGCTCGTGACGCTCGAGCGCCAGATGGAGAACCCCTTATATGGGGAGCATCCGATCGAGATGGGCGTCAATGACGGCAATCGTAAAGAGATCGTCGCGAGACTGCGTGCCGATCCGGATTATCCGCATTGGTTTGCCGAAGCTTTTCCGGAAAAGAAGGATCAGATCAGCTTCGATACGATCATCAAAGCGATTTCCGCCTTCCAACGGGGCGTCGTTGCGTTCAACAGCCGCTACGACCAATATCTGCAGGGCAAGATCAAACTTTCGGAATCCGAGCAGCGCGGCCACGACCTCTATTTTGGAGAGAAGGCCGAGTGCCATCATTGTCATGGCACCGTGAATCTCGACGACCAGTTTGTGCATGGGAAGACGCGCGAGGCGGAAACACCCTTCCACAATACAGGGCTTTACAATATCGATGGCAAGGGCGCCTATCCCGCTCCAAATCTGGGACTGATGGATGTCTCCGGCGATCCCGACGACATGGGCAAGTTCCGCGCGCCCAGTCTGCGTAACATCGCCGTGACCGCGCCCTACATGCATGACGGCAGCGTAGCGACGCTTGAAGACGTGATCGAGATTTATTCGCAGGGCGGACGGAAAATAGAGTCCGGCCCGAACGCTGGCGACGGACGTGCCAGTCCGCTTAAAAGCGGGCTGATCGTTAAGATCGATCTAACTTCGCAGGAGAAAGCGGATCTGGTCGCCTTTCTGAAAACGCTGACGGATGAAACTCTATTGACCTCGCCGCGCTTTTCAGACCCTTGGGTCAAGTCTGCCGTACTCAAGTAGATTAGGTTATTGCAAGGAACATTCCCATTGTCTTCCGTTGCGGCGTTACGGAAGACCACCTTGTCTGGCGTGTATCAAACTACGGCTCAGCGAGGACTTTATAATCAACGCCGTTGAGGAGAAGCAACGATGGCTATCAAGATCGTGAAGAAGGAAATCCTCCCAGTTATTGGCCGCGTTCAGGCATTCTGCAGTTCATGCTCGGGCGGCGGCCAGTGCGGCTGCGGCCCGGCCTGATCTCACCTGGTCTGCTCTACGTCGCCCTCGGTCTGCAGCCGGGGGCGGCGCTTCGCCGCGTCGCTCTCACGAAGGGCGATTCCGATTCCCAGGAGGGCGTTTCGATATGCAGATCGGATTCAATTTCACGTTGAACGGCACGCTCGACATGGTTCGGCGCATGGTCCGCGAGCGACAGATCGATTATGTGGAGCTGCTGATCGACAATTTTCTGCACTTTCCAGTCGAGGATCTGACCGATGCGTTCGATTGCCCGGTCGCTTTCCATATCATGTTCTCGCGGCATCTCGAGAATGATCGCGAATCGCTCCGCAAATTCGCCGAGCGCGTGCGCGTCTTCATCGATGCGATGAAACCGCTCTATGTGTCGGACCACCTTCTGCACTTCAGTCATGACGGAAGACGCCTCTTTCACCTCGGCGAGATCGATTACGCCGCTTATGACTCGGTGCGTCAACGAGTCGAGCAGTGGCAGGAGATGCTCGGCGTGCGGCTCTATCTCGAGAATTACCCCTCGATCATGGAAGGCGGCTGGGATGCGCCGGACTTCTATCGACGTCTCAGTCGGGAGACCGGCTCCGGGGTGCTGTTTGACGCCTCGAACGCAGTCGTCGCAATGCTCAACTGCGGCGCTCCGGTCGATATGTGGAAGGATATCGTCGCCGACACCAAGCATTTTCACGTGGCCGGCTATGGGCCGTCTTTCATCGAGGACGATGTCATCGTCGACACGCATGACCGTGAGATGTCGACGGAGACGCTCGATTTCCTGCGCAGAATGCGAACGGACTTCGACAAGCCCGGTGCGACGATCACCTATGAGCGCGATTTCGAGATCGACTACGAGTCGATCTCCGTCGATCTGCGCCGCCTGCGCGAAATTTTCCCCCGCACCGAGGAGGAGGCTCATGGGCCGCTTATCGCCTGCGCCGGTTAGGATCGACGCCGACCTTCTCGAGGATTTCGCTGATCCGGCCCGGCAGGACGCCTATCCCCGCGATTCGCGCGGCTATGTCCGGGTCGACATCAGCATTCGCGCCTATTGGCACACTTTGTTCGATCAGGTTCCGCAATTGCTGGACCTCTGTGGTCCGGACGGGCGCACGATCTTTCTCCCTTTCATGCAATGGGCGAAGGAAAAAAAAGTGTCGTTCAACTGGGCTTTTTATCTGTGGGTCTATGAATGGTTGCTGCAGTCCGAATTTCGCGACCGGCTCGATACGGATCTGTTGTTGAAAATGATGAGCGCGGCAGGCGGGCGCTGGATCGGCACCGACCGCGACACCGATCACTGCGTCATCATAATGGGGTGCCGCTTGCTCGAGGGCTCGGTCGTCGTCGGCTGGAAGCTGAACAGCCTCGCGACCACTGTCATCCCGGTCGAACGCATCGAGTTCGAGAAACCTCTGCCCTCCCCGAGCGGACTCTTCGGCTGCTTCTACACGCCGACCTTCGAGCTCGACCACTTTCCCGGCTGGCAGCCGATCCCTCGATGAGGGATCAGGGCTTCTGGCGCGGATATTGGCCGCTCTTGCTGGCCATCGGCGCTTCGCAACTCTCGCAGCAGGCGGATATGGCGATGGTGGGACGCCTGGGCGGCGCCGCGTCCGGCGCCTATGCGATGCTGACGCGGCTCGCGGTCGTCGATCTCGTGCTGATGAGCGCGATGGGAGCCGTCGCCTCGACTGCGGTCGCGAAAGCGCAGCGAGACGGGGGGGCGGCGCAAATGGTCGGTCGCACTCTCGGCCTCGCCCTGGTGGCAGGTCTGTGCTGCTGCGCACTCGGCCTCACCGCCTATCCGGCTCTGGCCGAGGCCCTTGCGGGCGACGGTGAGGTCGCGAGGCTGATCGGCGAAGCCGTCTTCTGGTACTCTCTCGCCGCTCCCTTCCGGTTCCTGACCAACACGAGCGCCTTCGCGCTTCACGCTCTGGGCTTCGGCGCCGCGGTGGTGCGCTGGAAGCTGACGGAATTCGTCGCCAAAGCGGCCGCAAATTATCTACTCATGGAGCATCTCGGATTTGGTTTTGCCGGGTGCTTCGTCGCCGGCGCGATCATCCTCGTCGCGTCGACCCTCTGGTGCCGAGGCACGCTCGCCGCTCACGCGATCGGATGGATCGCTGTTCCGCAGCGTTCGTGGGCGTCGATGTTTCTGCGCTCGACCGCATGGGAAGCGCAGCGCATCCTGTCCCTGCAGTTGGCTGTGCTGTTCAGCCTCGCTCTGTTCGCCGCGCCATGGCTTGGCAATTATGAGGTATCGCGCCTCGCTTCCTACGCCGCCGGACAGACCTTCCTGCTCGTCCTGTTCTCGCCATTTATGGCGCTGATGCGCTTCCTTGCGTTCCGATTGGCGAATTTGCGCGAGGATGAACGCGCCGCATCGATGCGTAGGCTCTGGCTGACCGGCGCGCCGATCACGGCAGGCGGTGCTATGCTGCTGTTCATTGGCCGCGACGCGCTCGGTGAGCTTTACGGTCAGCACGGACCATGGTGGTCGGCGCTGATTCAGGCCGCCGCGATCTCACTTCCTTTCCGTTATGTGGCGAATGTTCTGAGGGCAATCCTGCACGCGCGCGGAAATTTCGGCGCAGTGGCCACCGCCGACGGCGTCGCGCTGTGGTTATTGGCGACGCCTCTCGTTGCAATGGGCCTCTCGCTCGACTCGCCGGTCGTCGCTTATTCTTCTCTGATCCTTCCCGAGGCCGCTTCCACCGCATGGCTCTGGCGTCGCCTCGATCGCTCTCCCCGTTTCGGCTTCGTCGTTGAGCGAGGCGAGAACTTCGCCTTGTCGAAAGGGAACGGACCATGACGATACACCATGTCCCGGTCCTGATCGTCGGCTCCGGTTATGCGGGATTGACAGCGGCCTTGATGCTGTCGCTCAGAGGTGTTCCGTGCCTGCTCGTCGAGCGCCGCGCGACGCTCTGCGATCATCCGCGCGCGCATGGGCTCAATCTGCGCAGCATGGAGTTGCTGAGGCAGGTTCCCGGACTCGAGGCTGATCTTCATCGCGCTAGTCGCGCTGCGCCCGGCGACAATACGGTGACGATCGCAAAAACCGTCTGCGGCCCCGTGATGAAGACCATGGACTCGCCCGGCGGCTTCGATACGCGCCGGCTCTCTCCGACCCTCATGTGCAGCGCGGGTCAGGATCGCGTCGAGCCGATTTTGTTGCGACACGCGCGCATGCTCGGCGCGGATATCCGGTTCGCGACCGAGCTCGCGGCGGTTTCTCAGGACGCGCGCGGCGTTCGGGCCGCGTTGCGCGACGTCGCGAGCGGGGAAGAGACGACCGTCGCCTCCGACTATCTCGTCGCGGGCGACGGCGCCGGCAGTGCGATCCGCAAATCGCTCGGCCTCGACATGGCTGGAATTGACGGCATATCTCACGCGGTGTCCATTCTCTTCGAGGCGGATCTCTCGATCGCTATGGGAGGACGCGGCTTCCTTCTCTGTTACCTGCGTCATCGGGATTTCACGGGTGCTTTCGTCAGCTGCGACGATCCGGACCGCGGGCAGCTCAATATCGAATACGATCCGACCCGCGAAGCCGACTCGGACTTCGATGTCGCGCGCTGCGAGAAGCTCGTGCGCGCCGCGCTCGGTCAGCCAGATCTCGACGTCAGGATTCTCGACGTCCTTCCTTGGCGAATGTCGGCGTTGCTCGCCGAACGGATGAGTCTCGGCCGCGTGTTTCTCGCTGGCGATGCCGCCCATATCATGCCGCCGGTCGGAGGCCTCGCCGGCCAAACCGCGATCCAGGATGCGGTAGACATTGCCTGGAAGCTCGCCATGATGATCAAAGGCGAGGCTGATCCAGCCTTGCTGGACACCTATGACGCGGAGCGGCGTCCCGTCGCGCAGCTTTCGATCGCGCGTGCGACCGAGAATTACGTCGAGCGGCTACGCCAGGATCGCTCCGATCTCTCCGACGCTTTCGGCCGCGTCAGCAATCTCGATGTCGCGATGAGCTATCGCTATCGCTCGCCGGCAATTTCTCTTGAGGAGCCTGATGACGGCTCTCCGACGGACGATACCATGCATCCGAGCGGAAAGCCGGGCACCCGCCTTGCGCATGTTTTGTTGATGCGCGATGGCGCCGAGATTTCAACGCATGATCTCGTCGGAAGTAACTTCGTATTGCTCGCCGGGCCGCTTGGTTCGAATTGGATCGAGGGCGCGCGCGCCATCACGCGTCGCTTGCCTGTCCCCGTGATGGCTTATCAAATCGGCGTCGATCTAATCGACTCGAGCCGGCTGCTCCTTGCCAGAACCGGCATTCAGCCTGACGGAGCGTTACTTGTTCGCCCCGATGGATTTATTGCGTGGCGATCACTTTCTTGCGCCGCAGATCCAACTGAAGCGCTCGAGCGCGCTATCAACAGCGCCGCATGTTTAGCTCCGATGACCCATCTCCGGGATCCGTCGGTCCAAAGAGGCGAAGGATTTTGGGTAGGAACCCAAATCCCGGAAAGACTTCACGGCGAATAATGAGCCAAAGAGCGATGATTCATGCATTTTCTCGAAACAAACGAAGTTTATAACGCGTTCATCGTCCAGCGAGCGAGGATCGGCGCCCTTCGCCATCCCATCTTTTCGATGATCGTTTTGCTTTTTGGCGCCGTCGCCAACACGCCGACGACGGCTTTATCCGCATTGGATAGTCCTGAAGCCGCGCGACGCAATTATATTTGTGCGTCAAGTCGTCAAGTCGGATTTGGATGTCCCGTGCTCAGGACGCTCCATTCGAACTCCGACTCCGTTTTGCATGATGGCGATAAAGGTCATGCTCTCGGCGCCGCTAACGCCGCGCGGGCATATCGCGATGGATTGCTGGCGGTCTGCGAGACCGCGGACGACTGCGCTAGAATTGGGGCGTCCAATAATGACGCAGTGGATAAAAGGCCGGACGGCCAGGAGCTCAATGCGGACTTCGTCCAGCTCCTGAAGAATTGGCAGAACTGTTTCACCAGGCAGATAACCGTCGAGACTGTAGCCATGATCGTTTCGGCATGTGATCGCGCCGCCGCGTTTCCCGATCTGGGCTCGAGAGAGCGGCAGAGATTGGCGTCTCGACGCACCAAGCTCCTGGACTTTATTGGCCAATCGCAGGAACTGAAGTCGACAGGCTCCGGTGAGCTGCGCTCTGAAGGAAAGAGGTGATGCATTTGAAACGTTTTGCGGAAGTGTTGCAACGTCTCGCGTCGATCTCTTTCGAAAGTGGCGCGAGGGCGCGCGCCGCCGCCCTGCATTGAGGTGCGCTCGGAGAATGAGTTTCTTCAAGTTCAATCGGAGAAAGCACAAAACATGTCCTGGTCGGCGAAAGACGAAGACAAGCTGATTTGGCGCCTTCAGCGACATCTGCCTCTATACGCACATTGTCGGCCGTCGCTGTTGGCGTTTTTGAAAGTGCGCACCGGCAACGTCAGCATTGCGCCGCGTCTGAAGATCACAGGCGTATTTCGGGCGGATTGCGCAGGCGGAATCATTTGCAAGGTTGTTTTGGACGATGGATTGGAGCGGCAGCAAGTATTCGTTGCTCCTCTCGAGGATCTGGCGATCGACCGCAGGCATCCAATCGCACAGGAAATCGCAACTCGAAAGCCGCGGCGAAGTCGGCGTGGAAAGACTGTTGGTGAATAGGTTTGATCGCGCTAAACCTGGGTCGTCAACATTGCGACAAACTTTCTCTGAAGACACACTAAGTGCAGTGAGGTTGATACAACCGATGCAGGCGCGCCTGTTTTCGCGCGACGCCTTGCAACCGCCTTTTCGGCGCGGCGCGAGATGAATATCTCCGCGCCTTTCATTCGACGCCCCGTCGCGACTACTCTGATCGCCGCCGCCTTTTTTCTGCTCGGCGCCGTCGCCTGCGTCTTTCTCCCGATCGCCAGCATTCCGGCCGTCGAATTTCCGACTATTGGCGTTACGGCCGCGCGGCCGGGGACCGACCCCGCCACCATGGCGGCCACCGTGGCCGCGCCGCTGGAAAGACGACTCGCGGGTATTTCGAGCGTTACCGAGCTCACCTCTGTCAACTCTTACGGTTCGACCTCCATCACGCTTCAATTCGGGCTCGATCGGAACATCGACGCCGCGGCGCGCGACGTGCAGGCCGCGGTCAATGCGGCGGCTGCCGATCTCCCCTCCGACCTGCCGTCGCCGCCTTCTTTCCGCAAAGCCAGCCTGTCCGGCCCGCCGGTCTTTGTTCTCGCGATGACGTCGGAGACGCTGCCGATCAGCGCGGTTTATGACGTGGCGGACTCGATCATCGCGCAGCGCACCGCGCAGGTTCCAGGCGTCGCCAGTGTAAGGATCGCCGGGGCCGAGCAACCGGCGATCCGCGTGCAGGCGGATCCGGCCCGACTCGCGGGCATGAGCCTCAGCATCGACATGGTGGCCGACGCCGTCAGGAAAGCCAATGTCCTCGGTCCGCTCGGCGCATTGGACGGTAGCGCGCGTACCCTTACCTTTGGGGCCAATGATCTCCTACAGACGCCGGACGAGTTTCGTCAGATCGTGATTGCGTCCTCTGGCGGCGCCGTCGCGAAGCTCGGCGACGTTGCGACCGTCGAGCCGGGCTCGCGCAATCGCCTGTCGGCCGGATGGTACAATGGCAAGCCCGCAGTGTTCATTGTCGTCTCCAAGCAGGCGAACGCCAATGTGATCGAGACTGTGGATCACATAAAGGCGCTGTTGCCGAGGCTGCGGAATTGGATTCCGAGCGGCATTGAAATCTCGGTGCTCACCGACCGCACGCAGACGATCCGCGCCAGCGTATGGGAGATCCAGCGGGCTCTGCTGGTCTCAGTCGCCCTTGTGATGCTGGTGGTGTTCCTTTTCCTTCGCAGCGCCGCGTCGGCTTTCGCGGCCGGCGTCACCGTTCCACTTTCGCTCATGAGCGCCTGCACGGCAATGTGGACGGCGGGATTCACGCTCGACAATTTCTCGCTCATGGCGCTGACCATCGCTGTCGGCTTTGTCGTCGACGACGCCATCGTGATGATCGAGAATATCGAAAAAAACATGGAGCGTGGGATGCAGCGTCTCGAAGCGGCGATCGAGGGCGCGCAGCAGATCGGCTTCACGGTCGTATCGATCAGCTTGTCGCTCGTCGCGGTGTTCGTCCCTCTGCTGTTCATGACCGACGCCGTCGGCCTGATGCTGCGCGAATTCGCATTCACGCTGAGCTTCGCAATCGTCGCCTCAACGCTCGTGTCCTTGACGGTCACGCCGATGATCTGCGCGCATTTTGGCGCAGCGCGGCCAGCGCAGCGGGCGATCCTGGACCGGATCATGGAGCGTACGCTGGCCGCGGCGCTGCGGCTATATGTCCGAACGCTGCGCCCCGTCATCGACCGTCCTCGCACGACCCTGCTTGTGATCCTGACGACGATGGGCGCGACGGCGCAGCTCTATCTCACCATTCCGAAGGGCGCCATGCCGCAGGACGACATCGGCCTCATCAACGGCACGACGGAAGGACCGCCAGAGGCGTCCTTCGCGAGAATGGTCGATCTGCAGCGAAAGGCCGCCGATGTGGTCGCCGCCGATCCAGACGTCGCTGCGGTCGGCTCCATTTTGGGCGTTTCCGGTTTTGGCCTGCTCGGCAATCAGGGCAGATTCTATATCGCCCTGAAGCCCGCTGACCGGCGCAAAGCGACGAGCGCAGAGGTCGTCGCAAGGCTTCGGAAGAATCTTGCCGGGATCGACGGCCTGAAAATTTTCATGGCGCCGGCGCAGGATTTTCGTTCGGGCAGCCGCCAGAGCAAGGCGCAATTTCAATTCTCGCTCTGGGACTCCTCCGTCGAGGAACTGGCCGAATGGACTCCGAAAGTCCTACGGCGGCTGAAGGGCCTGCCGCAGCTCATCGACGTGTCAAGCGACGTCCAGAGAGGCGGCTTCAAGGCGAATGTGGTTATCGATCGCAATGCGGCGTCACGCATGGGCGTGGCGATATCCTCAATCGACGCTGCGCTGAACAGCGCCTTCGGCCAGAGACAGGCTTCGATCATCTACGCGGAGCGCAACCAATATCGGGTGATCGTCGAAGCGCCTGAATCGCGTCAGCGCAGCTTGCCCGACCTCGATAATGTCTATGTGGCGGGGGCCGGCGGACAGATCACGCCGCTGGCCGCAGTCGCCCGCGTCGAGCGCGGCGTCCTGCCGCTCGCCGTCAATCATCAGGGCGTCTTTCCCGCCATCACACTGACCTTCAACACGGCCCCGGGCTATTCACTCGGCGACGCTTCGGCGGCCGTTCGCGAGGCGATGAACGATCTGCATATTCCAGATGGGCTGCACGCAGATTTCGTAGGCGACGCCGCGGACTTCCTCAAAATGGCGAAGGGGACGCCGCTCTTTGTGTTCGGCGCGCTTATCGCCGTCTATGTCATTCTCGGAATGCTCTATGAGAGCCTCGTACACCCGGTGACGATCCTGTCGACGCTGCCCTCGGCCGGACTAGGCGCGTTGCTCGCGCTCCAGGCGTCTCAAACACAGTTCACCACCATGGCCTTGATCGGCATGCTGCTATTGATCGGCATCGTCAAAAAGAATGGAATCATGCTTGTTGATTTCGCGCTCCAGGCCGAGCGTGAGAAAGGTCTCTCCGCGCGCGACGCGGCCTTGATGGCGGCGACAGAGCGGTTCCGCCCGATCCTGATGACGACGATCACGGCAATGCTGGGGGCGCTGCCGCTCGCCCTGGCGACGGGCGTCGGCGCGGAGCTACGGCGCCCGCTTGGCGTCACCATCGTCGGCGGTCTGCTGCTCAGTCAGATTATGACGCTCTACACGACGCCCGTCATTTATCTCATCATGAGCAAGCTACAAAAAGCGCGCCCCGCTGCAGCGCCCGCCGGAGTCGACGGACTGAGCGAGGCTACGACGGATGCGACTTGTTGAGGACGAGAGGCGTGCGCCACGTTCTTTCAGCGCCAAAGCCGATTCCAGCTCCTCGTCGCGCGGGAGACTCTGCAAGTTGTCCCGGTTCAATGCTGATTGACATTCGGATTTGCGGCGAGCGTCATGGTCGCCTCGGCGACGGCGCGCATCAGCCCGGCGTAAACGGGCCTCTTGTTCTGGAAGGCGATCTCGGCCGCCGCCGGCGGCTGGGTGAAGACGAGATGGAAATAAGGCGCCGGCAGCAAGCTCGGCCTTGCGCGCGTCGAGCCAGGCGGCTCTCGCAGCTCCCTGGCATTTAGGGCAATGCCGGTTACGGCAGGAGTTGTAGGCGATGCATCATACGACGGCGCAGAGGGCTGATATCGGCCATCTGGAAACCTCCTGTCTGAGGGTGTCGCCTGTGAAGAATGCTCATCGCGTTGAAATCGCGCATGATTTCGCATTTTCGCAGCACTCGTTTTCGCAAGCTCGCGCGTGTTTTGACTTGGTTTTCTTGCGATTTTGCTCGACGACTGGCGTCGTGATTCTGTGGCTTCGTCGGGATCGATGAGGGGAGATTCGCGATGCGGCCGAGAGAGCGGCGCGATAGCGGGCAGAACGACCTTTTCCGGGCGCGGCTCGATCAGATCGTCGACATGAAGCATCCGCTGGCGAAGCTCGCCGCGGCGATTGATTGGAGCTTTCTCGAAAAGACGCTCGGCGCCGTTTATGCCGATGGCCCCGGCCAGGCGCCATGCCGCGTTCGATCATCTTCACGTCTTTGAGCTTGTAGCCGGGGGGGTGCGCCTGATCGAAACGGCGAACGGCCTCCATCGGCATCCGCCGCTCGCGCGCTTCCTCGGCTAAGGTCTCGCGCCAGCGTGCGAAATCCTGAATCCCAGGATGCAGCTTCTCGCCGGTCGGGCTGGTCAGCCGGATCGCCGCGTGCACATGGATGTGCAGCCGGTTCGTGTGCATCACGAAGACATATTCGTGGCCCTTGAACTCGCGCGCGAGCGTCGCGCGGGCTGCTCGATCGCATGGCCGGACCCCACGATTTAGCGAGCTGCAAGGCCGGATTGAATTTCGCGGGAAGCTCCCTGCCGCGCGCGGAAGGCTGGCGCGAAAATTGACGCTCGGCTTCCGCAGCGAGCGCTTTTCCGGTGTCCGTCTCGGCCGCGATCTTCCCGGCCTTTGTGAGCGCCGCGAGCATCGTCGTCGCGCCCTCGACGCCATGAGCCCATTTGGGCTCTGAGAAATTGGCGTCGCGCGAAAAGGCGTCCTCGATCTTGTCGTAGAGATCGCCGAGGGATTTCGCATTGGCGTAGATGCGCTCGCGCTTCCCCCGATCGTCCCGGCCGGAGCCGGCGGCGACGGCGACAAGATGAGCGACGGTCTTTTCGTCCTCGGCTTCCAATCGCCAAGCGTAACAATGGCCCGGAGCGGGCGCGCGACAGCCCTTCGCGCGCTTTGGCTTCCGTGAGCGCGCCATCGAAGGTCACGGACATCCGCGTCGTCGCCGGAAAGTCGGTCGGCCGCCGCCTTCGCACCTTGGATCCTTTCAACTGTCAGACGACGACGGCCAGGAGATCGGAGGTCGCGCGGCCGCAAATGATTTCCGAGCTTCCCCGGCGGTCGAAATGAGACATCGCAACCTGACGCCCACGCGGTTGACTCGCACTTCTCGTCGGTCCCGTTCGATTGGGAAAGGCGAGTTTGTGAACGTTCGGCTGATTCGGCGGCGATCGACCTGGCCGCCTGCACGAAGGCTGCATAAGGGGGAAAGGACGGACAACACCGCATGGGAGTCGAAAGACACAAAGCGCGGTTCGTCGCTCCGGCTTCGTCGGGAGCCGGCTCGAACGTCTGCAAGACGCCGCGCGCCGGGACCGGCAGGTCACGGCGCGCCGATTTACGCGGCGTCGGCAATATCGAGACGAACCGCAAGCCCCGCCTGCGCGGCGAGATTGATGAGTGCTTCCAGACTGAAATTCTTGATCCGACCGCGCAGAAGGTCATTCAGACGCGGCTGCGTGATCCCGAGTCGCTTGGCCGCCTCGGCCTGGGTAACATTCCAACTCCGAACTCGCTGCTCCACGGCGATCAGAAGATTGGACCGCATGGTCATGCTCGCCGCTTCTTGAGGCGTGTCTTCCAAAGCGTCCCACACATTCGCAAAGCTCTGACGTTCCATCGTCGCGCCTCCGTTAGATTTGCCGCAACCGCGCGGCGGCCAGGTCCAAATCTCGTTTCGCTGTCTGCTGCGTCTTCTTCTGAAAGGCGTGCAGCACATAAACAGCGTCCTCTATTTTGGCGATGTAGAGCACCCGGAAGGCGCCCGTTTCATCGCGGATACGGATTTCCCGAACCCCTGCCCCCACGGCCGTCATCGGCTTCCAGTCGCTCGGTTCAAGGCCGAGTTGAACCTTATGCAGCTGCGCGCCGGCCTCCTTCCGCGCCGTTTCGGGAAACTCCCGCAACCGCTCAAGGGAATCCCCAAGAAATTCGACGCGTTTCATGTCAGCCATGATAGTTTATGTCAGTTTTGATATAACGACGCAAGTTGTAGATGCAACGGAGCGCGAATCTGCGCGACGCAAAACCGCCCGCGCTGCAGGAGAGAAACGCAGCGCGGGCGGCGTGGGAGCCGGACGCATGGCGCCCGGCCCGACGCGCACGCTAGGCGGCAACCTGCTCGTCGTCGCCCTCGTCAAACTCCTCGTCCTCGTCCGCGACGATCGGTGCAGGCGCCTACGTCTGCAACGGCGCGGGAAGCCAAGTCGCAAGGTGCTTCTTCGCTTTCGTGATGGCCTCGCCCTTCGGCAGCTTCGGGAGCGCGGCGACGATCTCGCCGGGCGCGCCAGCCTCGGTCGCGGCCTGCGTGATGAGCGCCTTCGGGATGCGCTGCAAGAACACGTCCGACGCGCTCTGCTGCATGTCGAGATTGACGGCCTGAGCGATCTGCGCTGCATGGTTCATGTGCGCCGCGCCATAAGAGCGGGGCTCGTGCGGAAGCTGAACGGCGTTGACCGACATAGCGACGCACTGAGCAAGCAAAGCGAGCAAGTCGTCGAGCTTCGCGTCAAGACACCAATCGAATAGCTCGGCCTGCTTCCGGGGCAGGCGCGCACGCCATGCGCCTTCGCTTTCGCTGAACCGCGTGAAGACGGCGGCGTTTTCAGCGTCCGGCGTCGCGTCCAAATTCGGACCGCGCGCCTGCATGTCCACCGCAACCGAATGCGAGCGACCACGGTAGAACCAGTTTGTTGCGAGCGCGTGGACCGCGCAAGCAAGGGCCACGTCCAGCCGCTTCGCAATCTCCACGGCGAGCGCCGTCGTGCGGGTCTTGGTGAGGTCTGCCAGTAGCGCGCCTGATCCTGCCGCACAAGGCCGCGCGAGACGACAAGCTCGCCTTTGGAGCCAACCGAAACGACGGCGCCCGCGAGCGCCTTTTCCGCTTTATCATAGGTGCGATATTTCTCGCTAAGCGATTCAAGGCTCGCCTCGATGGTGTCGGCCTCGGTCGAGAGCGCGTCGGCGTCGTATTCCTCGTCCTCGTCGCCGGTCTGAAAAATCTCCTCAATCTCGTCCCGACGTGCTTGCAGATTGGCGCGCCGCTTCTCGTCAGCGAACGCCAGCGATGCATGGCTAGCGACAATGATGCTCACAAGCACCATCGAAAGCAAGGCAGCGAGCGTAAACATGAACATTCCTTCTTCGCCACGCGCGAAACAGCGTACCACTTTCGAAGTGGCGCACGGATTCGCACAGCGTCAAGCTCTCCGTCTAATCAATGTTGACGCCTGGCGGGGGTTCGCCCTGGAGTTCAATGGCTCGGCATTCAAAGTCGGTTGCGGACGTGGCCATGAAACGCCCGGCTCGTGCACGAAGCGTCGCAACGCGTTCACGCATAGTTCGGTTGGCCGAACGACCACATTCACAAAGTATAACTCAAAGCAAAATCGGGGCGGCCACGTCGAATGTTGCGTCGAACAGTATCTCGCAGGCGCATTCCCCCGTTTCGGAAACATTGGCCGAATCCACGATGCCGCCCAGCTTGCGCGCTGCTGCGATCGGATCGCCATTTGTGGGCGTATTGTCGAGAGATTGGCTGATCACCACGACCGCCCATTTGCCGTCGGGCTCGTTGCGTGGGAGCGGAAAGCTCCCGCCGTAATAGGTCGAGACGCCTTTCCATTTTTCGACGCCGATCATGCGCTTGTCGACGCAGATCTCAGCAAGAAAGCCATCTCCGTCCCGTCCGTCAAGTTCGATGCGAATAATTTCTGGCCCGGTAAGGCGTAGGCGGTGCGCCACGTCCGGATCGGGCGGCGTCACCGCTTGATCGACCGCGGCGCCGTTTGCGCTGATCGCCCGCACGCGCACCGCAGCGCCGCGATGGAAAAGCGAGAGATCCACATGCGTGCTCGGCGGACAGGCGATCGCCAGCAGCCGCTTTGGCAGACGAAGTGCGGAGACGCCGGACGGGTTGTTTGGGCCAGGATCGAGAAGTTCGGACGAGTCCTCGCCAATGACGACAAAGGGCGCGGCGATCAACGGGAAGTTTACCGCCGCGACGCCCGCAACCTGGTGAGGGAAGCCATGAATGCAAATAGACTGACGGCCCTCGTCGAGCGCGCGGTCGAGCCGGGCGCAAGCCGCGCCCTGTCTGAGCACGCGCTGGATCACGCGACCAGGATCGCGAATAGGGAAGCTGTGTGCGACCACGAAACGCTCCGGATCGCGTTCGCCGGCCAGGGTCCAGAGCTGAGCGCAGATTCCAACCGTATCGCCGGGGCTGTAGACATTACGGTCGGTAAAGACCCGCTTGCCGACAAGCACATGCTCATTGGATCGCGCCTCGTCGGTCATCACATTGTTCGATCCCGCCGTGGTATCGCGCGTATAGTCCCACATCGCCTTGCTTGACCAATGGCGGCCCGGGAAGGGTATACGCGGCAGCTTGGCCACAAGCTGAATTCGCTCGCGGGTCGTTTTTACGCCTGCCGCCGGTATCGGGCTGACGCGTTGTCCCCAACGGTTGGGGTCTTCCGCATCGGAAGCGGCGGCCGCGACCCAGGCCGCCGCGGCTGCGCCGGTCAAAACGCCAGTGAGCGCGCTTGGCGCCGTCCATGTGAAGAGATGCGAGAGCGGCCCTCCACAGGCCAGCCATTCGATCGCGCCGCCGACATAATCGGAAACCGGCGGGAAGGGCTGGATCGCCTCCGTCCCAAGATCGCTTCCCCAGACATGGGCGTTGGAAATCGCCATCGCTGCGCCGTTTCCGGCGTCGAAGCAGATGCCGCCGAGCGTTCCGTAGTGAAAAAGAATGTTGCTGAAGCCGCCGAGAATGGCGGTGGACGTGCCGCCAACCAACGGATCCTCACGACGCGAGCCGCGTTCAGCGGTCGGGCGCTTGCTGTCGGGGCAGGCGTTAGCGCGCGCTATCTTCCAAAGCAATACGTCAGTCTTGTAACCCTCGACTTGCGGCGGCACTTTCTCGCTTCCGCGCTGCTCGATCGCGTCATCGGCGGCGAGCTTTTCACGCACATAATAGTGGAGCGCGACCTCCATGGTTGGTTTGCCGCCGACAAATTTCAGTCCGAAGCCGACGGAAACGATGTTTGGATCGGCGGCCAGCCGACGTCCCTCTGCTGCGGCGGCATGGTCGAGCGGCAGACGCTTCGTGATAGCCGACATGCTGCCTCCTTACGCGAACCTTATGCCCATCGCGGTCAACACGTCTTCTATGCGGCATGCAATTGCATCCGAGCCATCTTCGTGGCCGGCGTGATTCAGCCCGATGACGGCGAGACTGGACTTCTGGAACCACAGCGAACCCGAATCGCCGGGGCAGGACAGAGCGTTTCCCGTTTCGTCCGGGCTGAAGACCAATTGGTTGACGAAGAAGACTGTGCTGCCATCCTCCTCCGTGCGCGGCTTCACAGGTGCGATGCCCGACATTAAAAGGCCCGAGCTCGTGCCGCTGCGCGAGCCAGACTTGAAAGCCCGCAGCGCATCCTGTGCCGCCGGATCGCCGGGATTGTCTGCGAGGTTCTGAAAGACGGCCGTTAACTGCGCGTTGGTTAGAAACGTGCCCGGCGTGTCGATCTTCCCGCCGAGCGTTTCGATCGGCGTGGTTGACGCCTCGTCCGATGCGGCGTCCAGAACGGTGAACATGGCGGCGGTTAACGCACGATTCCCATTCAGCGTCACCACCGCGGCGTCGACAGAGCCCGGGTCGCTCGCCGGCGGGTTCGGGGGCTGCGTTTTCAGCGCATTCAACACCGAACGCGTCAGCGTTCCAATCACCGCATCGTCGCTCTTATTGACCAAATCCGAGCCGCCCGAAACCGCGGCGGCGATGGTCAAAATAATGGCGATGATGATCAGCAGAATCTTCCACCAAGGATCCTGAAAGGGGATCGGCCCAAACTGCCCGGAATATGGATTGGCGTATTCGACCGCATAATCCACCTCGGTTGGAAACAGAAAGAAACTGACCCCCGGATCAAGCGTTCCTGTCCAATCGCCGCCGCCATCCCCGCCGCCGCCGGTCTGGCCGGCGCAGCAGCACGAGACGAGCCGCCGAAGCGCACAAAGATCGATCTCCTTGCCGTCGAGAAACGCCCGCAATTCGGCGCGAACCAGTTCCAGGGTTCGCTTGTCGCAGCCGCCCGTCCCGCCGCTTCCGCCGCCGGTCTGTCCACCCCCCGCGCCGCCAAGGCCGATGCTACGCGCAATGCCGATCGCGCGCTTGAAAGTGGTCAGATCGATCGCCATACGCTTGATCGAGGCCGTCATGACGCCTGCGTCGCAGCGCGAGACAAACGCCTGTCGCGCTCGGTCGAAAGTTGTGCGGGTCACGGAAATCGGCGCCCGCGCCGCCTTGTTGAGCAGTGCGATGTCTTCGGCCCCCTGGTCCGTCACGACCTGCAACTCGACCTGATGTTTTCGCACCTGCGCGTTGGCGACGTCGACCTTGAAATAAATTCGTCGAGTTCCCCAGGGCTCGAGCGCGCCGACGACGACGCGACCGCCAATGACCTGCTGACCGAGCGCCTCCTGGTCCTTCACTGACCAACTATCAATGACATTCACCCCCGCCGCCGCGAGCCAGGCGCGGCAACGATCGCTCAAACCGACGCGCGCCGTCTGCGGCCATGGCAAAGTCCAGATATTTTCGATCCGGACAGCCATCAGATAGCGCCCGAGCGTCGCCTCGAAAACGCCCTCGGGCATCGCTTGCAAACTTTCGGGAAGGATCGCGAAGGGCGGCGTTGGTTGGCTTACGAGCCCAAGCTTGTCGAGACGTATGACGAGATCGTTGAAATCACGGTCGCTGCTTGGCGTGGTGTCGTCTTCCGATGCGACGATCCAGGATAAATGCGGACCGGCGATCGCGGACGTCCCGCGTATAAAGTTGGGCTGCCAGCCATGGACGCCGTCATTGTGTTCGATAGAGAGCGTCCATGGCGACTGCCCATTGCCGAATATGTCGATGGCTGCGCCGGGATTGCCAGCCAAGATCTGCGTTCCAGCCGCAGTTCCGCCTACCACCACGCGTTGCGCCCAAGCAGCGTCTTTTCCGGTAATTGTAATTCGCCAATCGCCCAAAAAAGAAATTTGCGTCTGATCGACCATGAGCCGCACTCCATCCGCACAGCGGAAACGCTGGAGCAGCGCAATCGGTTCCCAGTCCAATCTCAGATCCTTGATTCTACGACATGCGCTTCATCAACCGCTTTGGATCGGGCAGTCCTCGGGCGCACACGCGATAAGCAATAGGTTGCCGATCAAGGTTGACGGTGAACGGCCGGCGCCGATGACACCGCGGTCCGACTGTCGAAAAGAGGAAAACGCGTTTCAGCCCAACACTCTCGGCAAGAATTGTAATTTGACTGAACGGCCGTGATTGAATTTGCTTGGAGTCCTGACCGCCCCTAATTGCCTGCTTTGGCTGATCAAAAGGGTATGAACCTTCGTAATTTTTCATTGCGCCTTCCCGCCTTTCCAACGCGTCGGCGCTGGGATCGACGCCCCGCGCCGCTCATCTTGAGACCGTTCCCGCTCACGCCTGCGTTTCGTCGAACGGGCGCCAGAGCGCGCCGATCGCCGCGCCGAGGATGCAGAGCGTCATCATATAGTAAAATGGAGCCGAGACGAGTTCCTGCCCGCCGACGAGCGCCGCCATGGCCAGCGGCGCCGTTCCGCCGAAAATCGCATAGGCGCTGTTATAGGACAGCGCGAAGCCGGTGAAGCGCACCTCCGGCGGAAAGCTGCGGACGATGATATAGGGGCCGAGGGTGATCGCGCCGATCGAGAAACCGCCCAGCGCATAGAGGTTCAGGACGTGCGCCTCCGCGTCCCCCAGCGCGAGCCCCAAAACGGCCATGACGGCGAACATGAGGCCGCTGCCGATCATGAAGGTCTTGCCGCCGCCGACGATGTCGGCTGCCCAGCCGGCGAAGACGCCGCCGAGCGTTAGCAGAAAGACCCCCCAGCAATTGGCGGTGAAGACATCGGCCGCAGGATAATTCCATTGTGTCTGGAAGTAGGTCGGAAGGTAGAGGAAATAAGTGACGAAGACGCCGGCGAAAACCCAGATGGCGGCCATCGAGACCAGGACTTTGCGCCCATGGCTCGCAAGCACGATCGAGAGCGGCGGCCGGGACTCGGTTTCACGCCGCGCGCGCAAAGCTTCGAAGACGGGCGTTTCCCGCAAATATCGGCGCAGATGCACGGAGATCAGGCCGAACGCTCCGCCGATCAGGAATGGAATTCGCCATCCCCAGGCGACGAGCTCTTCCGGGCTTAGCGCCGACGTCGCGACCCTGGATGTGAGCGCGCCGAGCAGAATGCCCAGGCAGAGTCCGCCCATCAGCAGCCCGCAGGCGAGGCCAACGCGATTCTCTCGCACATGCTCCGCGCAGAAAATCCATGCGCCGGGCACTTCTCCGCCGACCGACAGGCCTTGCAGCATCCGGCAGGCAAGGAAGAGAAGAGGGGCGACGATCCCGGCCGTCTCGTAGTTCGGCAGCAAGCCGATGAGTAGCGTGGGCAGCGCCATCAGAAACAGGCCGAAGGTGAACATTTTCTTTCGGCCGAGGCGATCGCCGAAATGCGCGAGGATCACGCCGCCGAACGGGCGGACGACATAGCCGGCCGCGAAGACGCAAAACACCTGGAGTTGGGCGAGCCAGTCCGGCGTGTCGCGGGGGAAGAACACGGCGGCGAGCGTCGTGGTGAAGAAGGCCGCGATGATGAAGTCGTAAAATTCAAGCGCGCCCCCGAGCGAGGCCAGGCCGAGCGTCTTGATGTCGTCGCGCGAAAGTCCGGCTCGCGCGGGGAAGGCGTTCGAGCCCGCTGATATGGATCGCATTATAGCATTCTCTCTCCGTTGGCGGCGCGACGCGACGTCGGCTTCCGGGCGGTCGCCGAAAGCGCCGTTTCACGAACGAAGCGCCCGTCAATGCTTCGTCGCGGTCACTAGCATGTCGACGTCTTCGCTGTAGATCAACCGCACGTCGGCGAATCCGAGCGAGTGCAGCGTCGACAGAGTCGGCGTGCGATACATGATGTGATCGGGCGACTCGTCGCTGAGCAAATGCACGATCCAGTCCTGAAGCAGATCGAGGCGGTTCACTCTCGCGAAAGCGTCGAACCAGCGCCGGACCTCGGCCTGCGGCGATCCGGTTCTTCTATAATCTCATAACCTCGCCATTTCAGTTCGGCGAACAGCGTGGATTTTCCGCCGCCGGGGCATCCGGAAATGACGGCGAACCGATCCATTCCGCCTCCTTTCATTGAACGGGATCGACATCAAAGCATAGAGCCCCTCTCTCGAAAATCCGGTTTCGAATGAAGACGGTGGTGAGAACAGCTTCCTGCGTCGATCGCCATTGCGAAATGTGAGAATGATCGGGAGGAGGCCGGACGGTCATGCCGCCCGGCGAGGCCTTGCAACCGGCGAACCGGTCATGACGACGCGGCTTCCGCATCCGCCTTGCGCCGAGACCGGTTTTAGCGCGTCGCCCCGCCGATCCCGAGCGCCTTGGCGAGACTGGAGCCGAGCGGCGAACCGAGCCCGCAGCAGGCGCTCCAGGGCTTCCCGGCCGGGAACGAGATGTTTGAACCGGGCGGCCCGTTGTCGCCGTCGGTGATCGGCGTGCAGCAGGACGCGCCGCCGAGCTACAGGTCATAGAGCAGCGGGTTAAGGTAGCCGATCGGCTGTCCGCCATTTTCCTCTATGAACAGCGCCATCAGGGCCGCCCACATCGGCGCAGCGGCGCTCGTGCCATAGCCAACATCGTAGCGGCTGTCGCCGGCGGCGTTGCTGGCCACGTCCGGCAGGCCGCGGCCCGATGTCTGCCTCTCATTGAGCGGCGCCGGCAGCGTGACCGCCTGCTGGAAATCGGGCACCGGAAACAACATGCTGATGCCGCCTCCGGTCGCGCGCTTCTGCCCGATCGCGGTCATCTCGTTCCACGCCACTTCGCCTTTCAGGATGCGCCGGTCGTCCTGCTGCGTGAGCACGAGTTCGGTCCCGCCGCAGGCGAGGCAGAACGGCGAGGACGCCGGAAACGCGCAGTTCCGCGTGTAGGCACCGCCGTGATCGACGTTGCCAGGCGCCCCGAAATCGCCGGAGGCGACGCACACGGTGACGCCGAGCAGGCCGGCTAAAGCGAACAGGAAATCGACGCTCAGCGCCGTCTGCCTGGACCATGTCGATTCCGGTCCGCCGAGGCTGATCGACATGACGTCGCAGGGATGCGTCTCGTTCGTGAGCGCCACGATCAGGGCGTCCACCCACGGATCAGACGAGTAGCCGTATTCCTGCGCGACGCCGTAGACCACGAGCGTCACCCCGGGCGCAACCGCTCCGGTGAGCTTGAGATCCATCATTGTTTCGCCGTCAGGTTTCAGCGACTCTGGGCCGTCCTGCGCGTTGGGCGGCCCCCACTCCGGCGAAACGACGATGGTCACGGGGCCGACGCCCAGCTTCGCGTAGTAGGCCTCGATCTTGGCCAGATCGACTCTGAGGTCCTGCTCGATGAAAGCGACGGTGACGCCCTTTGTCACGCTGCATTTAAACGGCAGAATCTGCATTCATATATATCAATAGCTTAGCCTTGCGCTTAATTTGATAATTTGTATGATATTTGATAATAAGACGGCGCTTGCTGCACCTTATTTGATAATTGGGCAGCCACACATGCGCCGGTTTGGTAAGGCTCAATGTCTGATCCGTTCCCCGACGATGTGAACCCGGAGGACTGGGAAGAAGCGCGCCGCCGCGCGGACGCGATACGCGAATTTGTGCGCCGGCGACCAAATCGATCGACCGTCGAAGAGATTTTGGAGCTTGCGACCGTACTCGGCGTGAGCCAGGCCACGGCTTATCGATTGGTCCGGCTCTTTCGAAAGGGAGGAGCCGTCTCCGCACTAGTCGATCGTAAGCGCGGACGGCGGAAGGATCATCACACGCTGGACAAGGAGCGGGATGGAATTATCCGCGCGACAATTTCGCGCTTCTATCTCAAGCCAACACGACCGCCCTTCTCGCGACTGGTTCGCGAAGTGCAGACCAAATGCTTGGCTGCCGGTTTTAAGGCGCCGAATTGGCGCACGATCAAAAATCGTTTAGAAAGTATCGACCTTCAACGGCGAGCGAAGCGACGTGGAGAAACGTCGATCGTCAAGGCGACAACGCCGACGCCCGGAGAGCTGGGCGCGTCTCAGCCTTTGGAACTTGTCCAGGTTGATCACACCAGAGCGGACATCATCGTCGTCGATGAAGAAACGCGCGAGCCAATCGGCCGTCCGTGGCTGACGCTCGCGATTGACGTGTTCAGTCGCATGGTGACGGGCTTCTATCTGACAATGGACGCTCCCTCTCGTTTGTCCGTGAGTCTTTGTCTGCTTCATTCGGTTTTCGACAAATCGGCATGGCTGAAGGATCGGGAGATCGACGAACTATGGCCGGTTGCGGGGCTGCCGGCAGTGCTGCATGTCGATAACGGCCCCGAATTTCGCAGCCGCGCCTTTATCCGCGGCTGTGAAGACGCCGGAATGAATATTCAGTGGAGGCCATGCCGCACGCCGCACTATGGCGGACATATCGAACGCCTAATCGGAACGCAGATGGGCGCCGTTCACCTCCTGCCCGGCTCGACATCCAGCAATATCGCAGAGCGTGGCGAGTATGATCCGAAGCTAAACGCGGCCCTGACCCTGCGTGAAGTCGAGCGGTACATTGCCCTCGAAATCGTCGGTTCGTACCATCAATCGATTCATAGCAGTTTGTGTCGTCCGCCAATCGCTGTATGGCGAGAACGCGAGGGAGACATTCCGCTCCGCTTACCTCACGATCGGATGCGCTTCTGGTTGACCTTTTTGCCTGAAGAGGAACGCACATTGCGCCCGGACGGGATCCATCTGTTCAATTTGCGTTACTGGTCCTCGGCGCTCAGCGCCGATGTCGGCAGAACCAAGCGACGGCTCCTGGTAAAATATGATCCCCGCGACATGTCGCGAATCTTCATTCGGCGACCCTCCGGCAATTTTATCGAGGCTCGCTATGCCGATGTAACCTTGCCGTCAGTGACGCTGCGCGAGGCGTTGACGGCGCGGCGCGCCCTACTGGCGCAAGGACGCCGCGAAGTCGATATGCGCTCGATTATCCGCACCGCGATGGCTCAGCGAGAACTTGTTGACGACGCGAAAAGGAAGACGAATGCGTCTCGACGCGGAAAGGCCGCCGGTTCAAAATCCAAGGGAGATCGCAACGGCTGGGGCTCGCTGCGCGGCGTCGATTCCAGACAGCCAGTGCCCTTTGTTGAAGACTCGGACTGAACGGATGCTGACATGAACGATGTAAGCTCCCATCTGACGCCTGCCGCCGCCGCACTTCTCTCGGAATCCGATGAACGTCGCATCCGCGCAATAAAGTCGCGCCGTTGGGTTCTGTATCCGCGGGCCAAACAGGCCCTCGACCGTTTGGGGCTCCTGCTCAACCATCCTCGGGGAACGAGGATGCCATCCGTTGCGATTTATGGCGACAGCGGCATGGGCAAAACCATGATCATGAAGCGATTCCGTGACGAACACCCGCCGGGTTTCAATGCGGTCACGGGCGCGCTCCGAACGCCTGTACTCGCGATGGAGATGACCAGTCGACCGGGAGAACGCCGCTTCTATGCTGAACTGCTCACGCTCCTCGGCGCGCCACAGCGCCCCCGTGCAGACATTGCGCAGATGGAGCAGTCTGCATTGCGGATCATGGAGGCGATCGGCGTTCAGGTGCTCGTTATCGACGAAGTCCATAATATTCTCGCGGGCTCCTATCGGGAACAGAGGGTCGTGCTCAACACCCTTCGATTCCTGAGCAATCGCCTCCAAATCTCGCTCGTCTGCTTTGGCGTCAACGAAGCGCGTGAAGCGATCAGCGGGGATGTTCAACTCGCCCGCCGTTTTGAACAGTTCACGTTGAACCGTTGGGCGGCGGATGAACAATTTGAAGCGCTCGTCGCGTCCATTCTGCGCAACACGCCCTTACGCAATCCTTCCGTGCTCAGCCCGAAATCATTGCGTTGGATGCTTCAAGTGACCGAGGGCATCACGGCAAACATCTTCCATCTGATCAACAATCTCGCCGTGGAGGCGGTTGAAACTGGAAGAGAGCAAATCTGCGACGAAGCCATCGAGAGTTGGCAGCCAGAACTCGATATGGAAGCGGCGTTCGCGTGACGCCCAAGCTTCCTCATTGCGACCAGCTGCCGGTCGTGCTTCCACCGCTGACATATGAGCTTTTGTCGTCATGGATCTGTCGGCATGCGGTATTTTATGGCGTTCAGCCTGTCACCATGCTTCGGCATTGTCTGTCTGATGCGTCGTCGATGCGCGAGATCGATTTCCGACGGACGACCAAACAAGCCGCGTGCATAGCTCACGTGTTCAGAACGGACGCGACCGTTGTTCGGCAAATGAGTTTTGCAAATTTATGCCCAGATTCGCATCGATGGATCGCCGCGAAGCCAATGCAGTTCTGTGCGAATTGCCGGCACCAAGCAAATTCGAAGGGTCCAGAGCCTGTAAGCCGAAGCCAACTTCTCGGATGGCGCATCACGTGCTCGCAATGCGGTTCTCCACTCAGCGACAATGAAGGTAATGCGGTCGCGTCTCCTATCAACTCCAATTGGAACGAAGCGCTCAATGGCCAACGTCTGATTGACGACGAAGCGCAGCATGGCGTTCAAAGCTGGGCGCCGCCAATGGAATTGGCGCGTCTCCTGCTGATGCGACGCGACCCAAGAACAAGTAATGCCGCGCCCAATGGCAATCCCAGACTTCTTGGAGCCGTTCTTCCGGAAATCGACGCCGTTCTCGCAAATAGCCGGATCGTTCTTCCCTCCCCCGCCAAACCAATCCTGCCGCTTATGCTGCGCCCGGCGCTGCTTGCCGCTGTCGCGATCCTTGAACGTCAGGGCCCATTCATGCTGGCGCGGCTCGAAGAGAGAATGATCGACCAGAACCGCTCCCGCTTTCGCGAACTGGCCGCGACCATGCTCTGCATTCCACCCGAGCCCGTGGAATTATCATACTTGCAGCATATTTGATAAATTTGGTCCAGGAGATTCTCACATTTGCTGCAGCAACGGGCGTGAACCGGCGCATTATTGCAATTAAGTGCAACGTGACACCCAGCTCCCGTTGCGAATTAGGGGCGTTGCGGAAGACGAGGGGCTCCTAACCTTGGGCAAATTGCCCGGTTGGCGTCGTGCGTCATGCCCAACCCGCGATGGGGAGGAGCGGCTACGATCGCGAGCGGAGCCGTTGTTCGAGCAAAGTTTCGGATCTGTTCTGGCGAGACCTCAAGGAAGAAAACGATGTGTCTTTATTGTCTGCAGTCCTTCGCGCCGAACCCTGCCGACCCCAATGGTCTTTCAAGGCGTGAGATGCTGCGATGCGCCGCAGTTCTCGGGGCGTCGTTGCCTTTTGCCGCCAGCCCTTCAAACAAGGCCTTTGCGGCGGAGCAGAGTGGTTCGTTGTCGGAAGGCTTCAATAAGAGCGTCACGGACCTGATCGCGAGGGCGAGATCGCCCGAACTCGCTGCCTACCACCTGTTCGAAATAAACGGGCCCGACCTACCTTGGATTGATCTCGGCCTCGAGGCCGCAAAGGGACAGCAAGTCACGTTTCTCCTCACAGGCCGCATGTGGATCGCGCGCCAATTCGACCTCTGGTTCCCTCCCGGTCTGGTTTTCCACGCGCGCACCCGTGGGAAACGACCGATCTATAGCCCGGGAACGGACACGGGCACGATGACCGCCGCCCACGACGGTCCGCTCGAGATGGCCCGCGCCGCCGCGCAATTTTCCAACGAAGACGGGAAGCTCTGGACGCCTCAGGACGAGTATCGCAAGCAGGAGGCGACAATTATCGGCGTTGCGCTTGTTTGGAAAGGCGACGCCGCCACCGGCCTCGCCAGTCTCGCGGCGCAGGGTGACGTGGACGGTCTCGTCGCCGCCGAAATTGCGCGGCTGAAGCGTGGGCGCAAGCTCCCAGAGGGCTGGTCGAACTATTTCAGTCTAGGTGGCGGCGCCGAAGTCTTCTCCCGCGCCGAGAACGGCGACATTGTCTGCGAGAGCGTTGGCCTCGCCTCCATCATCGAACGTCCTTTGTCGCTTCCGTTCTCAGCGGGGCCGAAACTCGGATGGCGCTGGAAGATCGACGAACTCCCTTCGGCCGTCGCCGAGGATCAGGCGCCCTTCCACGATTATCTCTCTATCGGCGTGAAATTCGAGGACGGGCAGGACCTCACCTATATCTGGAGCGCGGCGCTGCCGACCGGCAAGGTATTTCGTTGCCCGCTGGCGGGTTGGAGCCAGATCGAAACACATATGATCGTTGACTCAGGCCCCAAGGGGCTCGGCTCCTGGCGAACATTCCAGCGCGACATTGCCGCGGATTACGCGGCTCATATTGGCGGGCCGGCGACAGGCATCAGCCATATTTGGCTGCTGGCGGTCACGCCCTTCCAGCGCCGACGCGGCGCATGCCGTTACGCCGACATCGGCGTCGTCACAGAGGATGGCGCGGCGCTCAAATTGTAATCTACTCCTGTCGTCGCGAGCGCCTTGCGCCCAGTTTTTGTAGATGACGAGCACAATCGTTGTCGCAAGCCGAGGATCCGCGCCGGCCCTTCTGCAACGGGCCTCCGAGGACGCTGCCCGATCGAATGAAAAAAAGGCCGCCGGTCACCCAGCGGCCAAGTCAAGGGAGGAAACGCCCAAGGAGGGCTGCGCAACGAGGGAACGCTGCACCGCAACATGGTATTGCTGCGACGCATCAAAAGCAAGGCCATTGCGGTAGATATAATATTATCAATAGGTTGTCACGATTCTCGGTGAGGCGGAATTTGTCCGTCGCCTTCAGTTTGGGCGGCACGGGTCGCACGTCTGTTGGGTCTCGCGATGATCTATCTCGCCTCCGCCAAATCCGGACCTTTTACACGTCAACAATCTCCATCTTGGTGGCGTCGACAAAGGCGAGCACGTCCGATCGTTCTCGATCGGCGAGTTCGAATTTGAATAATGTCGCTTTGAGGTGCGTCATAAAGGCCTCCCAGTCGAGTTCGGTGACGCCCATACCCTTGTGCGAGGTCTTTAGGCTCCGTCCGGCATAATGGAGCGGTCCGCCAGCCGACGAACAGAGAAAGTCGACCAGCAACTGCTTTTCCCTGAGGACGCCGTCTTCGCCTCGATTTCGCCAGAAGCGAGCCAGTCGCTCGTCGGCCTTGAGGCGTCCCAACAGATCTTCCACGACGACGACAATCGCGTCATAGCCGCCCAATCTCTCGTAAAGTGTTTTCGTCATTGTTCGGACTCGCAGGTGTAAAGGGCTATGGGGCTCATTTCATGTCGGCGCTTAGAAAAGGCCCTTGTCGATTGCATGCCGGACGAGGGCATAGGCGATCCACAAAAACCCGACGGAGGTCACAAAGAAACTGAGCGCCGTGTAGGCCCGCCAGATTTTCTTATCCCAGAAATTCGGGTCGAAGGCGGCGATCGTGAATACTGTTGGATTGGAGAATCCGCCAATCGCAAGACACCAACAGGCTATGATGGGGAGTTCGACTCCGGAGCCATAAAATCCTACGCCGAAGAGCGCCATTAGAGCATAGTCGACGTGGGCCCTGATCATGGTTTTATAGTCGATGATGAAGGCGTCAACCGCCTTGATTGGGAACCACTTTGCGAGAGTCATGAGCCAAGCGGTCACGATTAGGGCGACGATGCATGCGGCTGAGCCTATGAGCAGTATTTCCACTTAATCCTTCTCCTCGATTTCCGGTTGGACCGCACGGGATATGTCGCCATTCGACGGTCGGGCGCTTCGGCGTTTAGCCTCGAGCCGATTGGGCAATTTGCCCGATATTGCAGTCGTGAGGTCGCCGTCGATTGCGCGAGGCAGCGGACTTGAATATTCCTTAATCGCGCAGAGAGTTCCTTCTTGAGCACGGAGAGCAAAATGCCATTGATCGTACGCTTGATCCTGAGATTGACGTGCGTCGTCGTATTTTGCCTCTCGATCACGGCGGCGTGGGTCATGGTCGACGCCCATCGCACGATTGATTTTGAAACAAATGCGTCCGCCGAGCGTGTGGTGCATGGCTTGGAAAATCTGTTCTGGCGGGAAATCTTGTGGCGGCGGACGCTGCGCGATGACAGGCTCCTATTGCCACCCACGGAATGGGAGACCTTGGACACGCTGAAACTCATCGCGCCTGGCGTCTGCATCACACTGTATTCTGGGAACGCCGAGGAGCCGCATACGCTTTGCAGCCAGATCGAAGGCGTTGGCGCTCCAGCGCCGCCTTGGTTCTCGACTGCCTTCAATCGTCTCTTTGGGCCGCAAGCGTCCGTCGCTCTTCGGGTGTCGAGCCGAGAGCGGCACGCCATCGTCACTGCAAGGGCGGAGCCCTCGGCAGCCGTTCGCCAAGCCTGGCGCCAGATTACAGTCGTGTTGACGGTTGCCGTTTCCATGGCGATCGGGATTTGTCTCCTTGCCGCGTTTGTCATTTTCCATGCTCTTGCGCCGACCGGGCGCATCGTCGACGGGCTCCGACATCTCGAGAGCGGCAACTATCGGCACCGGATTGCGGCGTACGGCGAACGTGAATTCGGCCTGATCGCGCGAGCGGTCAATGACCTCGCCGAACGTCTCGCCCAAACGACGACGGAGCGGATGGCGCTGACCAAGCGCCTGTTCGAGGTACAGGAAGAGGAGCGCCGCGCCCTCGCACGCGATCTGCACGACGAGTTCGGTCAGTGCCTTACCGCGACTGTCGCTTTCGCGGCGGCGATCGAGACCGGCGCCGAGGAGCGTCAAGACCTCGCCGAAGATGCGCGGGCGATCGCGCGAACGGCGAAGCGCATGATGGCGACATTGCGCCAAGCGCTCGCCCGACTGCGTTCGCAGGATCTAGAAGAACTGGGGCTCGAAGGCAGCCTCGTTCAACTGGTCTCGGTCTGGAACGCCCAAAGCGCGTCGAAAGCGGTTGTCCACCTTGATCTCATGGGTGACCTCGACTCGGTCCCTCAAGCGATCTCAACGAGCGTCTATCGAATTGCGCAAGAATGCGTGACGAATGCGATCCGTCACGGCGATCCACGTGAGGTGTATCTGCGGATAGAGCGGCTGCCGTCTAATGACGGCGTCGTCGCCATGACAGTCGAGGATGACGGCGGCGGCGATCCCTCGCGGGTTTGCAATTCAACTGGACACGGCATTTTGGGCGTCCGTGAACGCGTCGCGGCCTTTGGCGGAAAGCTCTCGATAGGTCGCGCCGCCAACGGCGTGAAGATCGCGGCGCAAATCCCGCTCCGCGGATTGATCGCTTCTGTTACCCCGGAGGTTGCGGCCGCATGAGCGATATCACCATCTTACTCGTCGACGACCATCCAATCGTCCGGGAAGGCTATAGACGGCTCTTGGAGCGACAGCCAGGTTATCGGATGGTCGCTGAAGCAAGTGACGCGGCGTCCGCCTACGAAGCCTACAAGTCCGTGTCGCCTGATGTCGTGATTATGGATCTATCGCTCCCAGGCGCCAGCGGTCTTGAGGCCGTTCGCCACATAAGACAATGGGATAAGCGCGCCCACATTCTTGTCTTCACGATGCATGGCGGCGCAGCGTTCGCATTGAAAGCGTTTGAAGTCGGCGCGTCCGGATATGTAACTAAGAGCAGCGACGCTTCCGAATTGATCCGCGCCGTTGCGCTCGTCGCGAAAGGCGGCCGAGCGTTGAGCGACGATATCGCGCGAGAGATCGCTGCTAAGCGCCTGGCGCAACCACAATCATTGACGGACGAACTCGGGCCTCGCGAGACGGAAATCTTGCGTCTCGTGGCGCTAGGCAAGACAACGGACGAAATCGCCGAGCTGCTTCGGCTCAGCCCAAAGACGATTCAGAATTATCATTATCAGATCAAGTCGAAAGTCGGCGCGCCAACCGACGCTCATCTCGTATGGATCGCCATTGGCGCCGGTCTGGTCAACGCCGAGAGCCTCGATCTGAAGAGCCCGATAACTGCGAATCGTTAGATCGCTCGACTGCCTCGAAACCGCTGAGAGGCTGGTGAGGCTTTCAAAGATAGGAGGGATACACACACGCCGGCGCACAGCGGCTTCGACGACCGGGTTTTGGTTGCAAGCGGATAAGGCGCATCCACCCTTTAAGGGTCTCCCCCGCGGCATGCATTTCCAAAATGCGCCTCTCCACAATTCGGCCCGTCAGGAAGTGGCGGATTGCGTTGTTCCGCGCCGGAATGTCGACCACAAGACGCTGATCGCCGCGCCGCCGAAACCGTAGGTCGCCAACGGAAGACTGATCATCAGATAGATGCGAAACAGCAAAGGGAGGGCTCCTTCGGCGGGACCCGGCGAATCCAGGACTGGGAAGATCGCCTGTAGGAGAAAGAGGCTCGAATTCGTGAAGGCGCCGACAACCATGGCCCAGCGGATCGACCAATGCAAAGGAACGCGCGCGCCGTAGAAGCCTAAAATCAGGGCGCTCATCAAGAGGTAATCGATGTGCGACTGCACCAGCCTCGACTGCTTGCCGGCAAATAGCGCCTTCAGGAACGGGACACCGAAATTCAGCCCGACGAGGCAAAAGGCGAGGAGGAGCGCGACAAGCAGCCATAAGGCGGCTCCCCTCAAGAGCAGAACATTGGTCTCTTCAGTGGTTCGTGTTGGCATTCCTGGATGTCCTTCGCCGGAGTCGGGATCATTTGGAGGATAGACGATGCGGGCCGGCTCCGCTCGATCGAGGCGGAACGAGAATTTGACCGTGACGGATCTCCACGCGTTTTTAGCAATCCGGAACGCGCTGAGGGGAATTGCACAATCGCTGAAGGGACGCGCATGTCCAATCCGATCAATCTCTCGACTGAGCACCTTCCTGTCGGACAGCGCCGCGAATGGTTGCGCGAAGTGATCGGCCGAGAATACGCCAATGTCGAAATCACGCCGCCGACAGTTGGGCGCCTGTTCAATGAAATGACGATCCATCCCTGGGGGAATCTTCGCCTTTCGTCGATCCGCTCGAACGCCATTACGATCGAACGCCTGCCGAGAGAGCCGGACAAGATCAGCCAGGACGCTTATTTCGCGGTCGTCCTCCTTTCAGGCGACTATTCGCTGCAGCAAGATGGGCGCGAGGTGGTTCTGCGTCCCGGCGATATGACAATCTATGACGCCACCCGGCCACATCGCATCTTCTGCCCGGGGCGCTTTTCCAAACTGATACTCTCCATTCCGCGTTCGGGACTAAGGGAGAGGATCGTCGGGGTCGAGCATTGTTCCGCTCTGCGTATTCCCGGAGATCGTGGCGCGGGCGCGGTGACCGCCGCCTTTTTGACCGCCTGCGCGGAGCAGGCGGGAGACTTGTCTGCGGCCCAAGTCGCCGCACTCTCGGAAAATTGTCTCGACCTACTGGCAATATCGCTGTCGACGGTGAGACCGGCCGCGGCCGCCGCTTCGCGCGGACGCCCGGCGGCGCTTGCACGCATCAAGAGTTTCGTGGAACGGAACCTGGTCGATCCCAATCTCGACCCCGAAATGGTCGCCACAGGCGTCGGGATGTCAACGCGCTATATCAACGACATTCTTTCGGACGACGGCGCCTCACTGATGCGGTATGTCTTGGGACGCCGATTGGAAGAATGCCGGCGGGACCTTGCGGCTCCGGCCGGTACCGAAATCCAGATCACCGACGTCGCGTTTCGGTGGGGGTTCAATGACCTCTCGCATTTTAGCCGGAGCTTTAAAGAAAAGTTTGGCTGCTCGCCGCGCGACTACAAGAATTTGAACCTTGATCTTACTTATCGTGTTTCGAAGTGAGTGAAGTTCAGCGCCGCTCTGGCGGAGCGATCGGTCGCCCAGATTGCCGAACTCAGGTCGAAAATTGTCTTCGCACGTTTTTTGCGTCGCCGATGGATTGGCGTGGCTGGTCTCGCGATGTCACGGCGCGTTTTGGTCCCGAATTCTCGCATGGCGTGGAGAACTGGCGACCAGGACGCTTGTGGGCGAGACACGTAACGGAGCCCGGTTAAGAGCGACGCACGAGCGATAGAAACCTAGGCTCTGGTGCAAACTGTAGAGACGGCGATGCGATGTAGGATTCGTCATAGCGCTGGGATCAGGCAGCGAGCACCGCGTTCCAGATGGTTCTGGCGCGAACGGCGTGAGCGGGACATAATCCCTGCATGGTGGCAAAGGACGTTGGGGCAATGGGCGATGCCGAGCGTGGACGATCTTTTCAAAGGACGCCATTTCGACCGCGAAATCATAGTTCTCTGCGTGCGCTGGTATCTGCGATACAAGCTCAGCTTCCGAGATCTCGTGGAAATGATGGCGGAGCGCGGCTTGTCCCTGGCCCACACGACCATCATGCGCTGGGTTCAGCGCTACGTTCCGGAGTTCGAAAAGCGGTGGAACCGTTTCGCGCGCCAAGTCGGCGGATCGTGGCGCGTCGATGAGACCTACGTCAAGATCAAGGGACGCTGGGTCTATCTCTACCGCGCCGTCGACAAGGCGGGGAAAACGGTGGATTTTTTGCTGCGCGCCAAGCGAGACGTCGCCGCCGCCAAAGCGTTTTTCCGTCGTGCGTTCGCGCGCCACGGACGGCCGCCGGGCAAAATCACGCTCGACGGATATCAGGCGTCACATCGGGCGGCGCGCGAACTTCTCACACAGCATCGAGCCGGCGGCGTACGGACTCGAATTCGATCTTCGAAATACCTGAATAATCTCATTGAACAGGACCACCGATCCATCAAGCTTCGTTTGGGGCCTATGCTCGGGTTCAAGCGATTCCGACATGCGGCGATCACGATCGCCGGCGTCGAACTCATGCATCGCATCAGGAAGGGTCAATTCGCACTGAGCAAATTTAGAGCCGTGGGGACAACCGCGCCCGAAATCTGGAGTGCGGTGCTCGCTGCCTGATCGTAACGAAATGCCAGCCACATCGCGTCGCTATCCGCAAAGATTGCACCACAACCACAATCCGCACATTTTCGGGGGCAGCGATTTGCTTGCCATCGAGACCCTTGCCGAGCGTCGCCACGCCACGTACCGGCATATTCGCCAGCGCCGCGAGCGTCGCGGCGAGCGCCGCCTCCTGGCCCTGATAGGTCGTGCTAAAGGACACGACGACGAGCGGGCGCGCATCGACGCCGTCGGGCGATTCCGGAATGGCTTGGGCCCATGCCGGTTCCTCGAGGATTGGGCCGACGTATCGGATGAAGTCGGGGAGCGACGCGACCGGGAAATCGAAAGCGGGGGAGGTGGCGAGAAGTAGGCGATCCGGCCGCATCTGGTCTAGGGTGCGCGACAGCGGCGTCAGACCGAAACGCGCGCGCGCCGCGTTGAGCGTGGGAAGAAAGGCGTCGAACATGGCGTCGACCTGCTGCGCGACGTCGTCCTGCATTTGCCGCTCCGTCTCGTTCGTCGCCGGGGTGAGGCCAGGGCCGAAAGGGGGATGGCCCGGCAGCCGCAGCAGGCTGACATTGGCGGCGAGGAGTGCGCTCGGCAGATTGAGCGCTTCCGCCGCGATCATGCCGCCGAAGAGAAGATCAGACCCGATAATGACATCGGTCTTCTCGGTGCGCGCCGCCTCGACGACGTCCTCGGCGTGAAGGAGTGAGGGGCCGAGAAAAATTGCTTGTGCCCACGCCAGGAAGGCCGAGACGGGATCCGGCGCCTCCCAGTCTCGGGCAAAGCAGCTTTGCGGCGAGGCGTCCAGGCGATTGGGCGCCCGGCGCCAGGGCAGGGTCCTGGCGCCGGCGCGGCGCATCTCCGCCAGCATGGAATCGTCGCCGAGAACGCGCACACGATGGCCGCGTTCGACGAGCGAGCGCACTGCGCCCACCGTCGGCGGCACATTGCCGCCGCCCTCCCATCCGAGAACGAGCGCGTCAAGCCTCTTTGGCGCTGGCGTGGCGATCATTTTCACTCTCTCCTATGCCTGCAAAAGCCTGTCGATCATCGATGCGATCAGGCGGGTCGTTTCGGAAGCGGATTTTTTCTGCGTCTTGCGCAGGAGAAACCATGTCCAGACGTCCGTCGCGACGAGGATTTGCGAAATACGATCCTTGCGCTCGGCTCGGTCCAAGCCCTGCAGCAACGGGCCAAACGTCGTTTCGACCCATTTTCTGTGTCCGGCTCGGCCGGTTTCGAGCGTCGGCTCGATGTCGGCGATGCGTCCTTCCAGAGCGAGCAGTCTGATCACCATATCGCCCGTCGTCTCGTAATCCGAGACAAGGACTCGAGCCGCCTCCTGCACGCTTCCGCTCGCCGCCGAGGCGCGATGCGCCTCGATCTCCTCGCCGACGCGTTGTGTGAAGGCCGTCAACACGCCGCTCTTGTTTCCAAAGCGGCGAATGATCGTCTGCCGCGTGGTGCCCGCGGCGGCGGCCACGTCGTCGAGCGTGATCTCGTCATAGAAGCGTTCGCTCAACAAGTCGCGAAACGCCGAGACGATGGCGTTTCCCATGTCCTGCGCTGCCGCCGCGCGCGCAAGCTGGCGATATGGTCTTTTCGCGGGCTCAGCTTTATTCATATTACGGGGCGTAACATGAAATAGAGGCGGGCGTCAATGTGGGGCCGCAATCTTTTTCGGCGCTCCTCATCCGAGGAGCGCCGCGCTAACTGTCGCGGATGGAGCGGCCTCTGCCTGGTTCGGGCAGGCAGCTTATCAACCCAGCCAGCGAGATCGCGCAGTGGCAGTCGAACACTTGCACGCGCCCACGCCCGATCGGGCGACCCCGCCGCGATCGCAGGTTATATGGGCAAAGGCGAGACCTTCGACGATGCAATCGTCGCGTCCTTCGCCATGTTCTATCCCGAGCGGACGTTCACCGATTACGCCGCTTTATTAAGGGCGCGCGACGCCAGCTTTGTCGGCGGCCGGCGCCCCGCTGATTAGGGCTCTAGACAAAAAGAAGGCCCGAATTGGTTCGGGCCAAGTCTGGGGAGGAAGAGTGTGAGTTGCTTTTTAGGCCAGTCGCTCGACAAGGACGGATTTGCCGTGCTGCCGGACCTTGAACCTCATGCCATGGCGCTGACCAAACATCTGGGCGGCGCTGCGGATATTCGCGAGTGAGACGCCAAAGTAACGCCATGCGTCATATTGAATTCGCCGAAACCGTATTTGTTGCGCTTGTCAGTGTGCTCGATAGTAAGCCGTGTGCCTTTCTCCTTTGGGTAGGGCTTGAGGACGGGACGGCTGACACGGGGCTGGCTCAGCGAGTTTCTCAGTGTTTCGCTGTGGAGCGCGCGGCTAATCTGCTAAATGATGATCTTGCGATCTTAAGAACACGTATCGGGGATTCGGTGTTCCTGCTCCGCGCCAGGAGCTATCTTTCGCCGCGATCCGCACTCGCTATTCAGCAAGCTTCCGACTTTTGGCGAAGGCGGTCCCCTTTTCTCGACGCCATTGGGCGGGTGGGCGACCTAGTTGAGCCTTGAACGCCCGGCTAAACGCCGGGACGCTCTCGTATCCGACGCGCTCGGCGATACGATCAAGCGGCGACTCTGTCTCGCGTAGAAGGCGACAGGCGACGTTCAGGTGCCATCGGCCGACATAGGCCATGACGCTTTCCCCCATGGTCTCCCGGAACCGAGCCGCGAAGCGGGAGGGAGACAACGCAACCCGCGCCGCCGGCGCTTCTACGCTCCAATCTGCACCGGGATCGGCGTGCACGTGGCGCACCACCTCTGAAATCTTTGGGTCCCCCAGCCCTCGAAACCAGTCCGCGTCCCGAGTGCGCTGGCTGTGCTGAAACGAACGAATCGCCTCGGCGCAGAGCACTTCCAGAAGGCGCTGGGCGGTAAAGCCGTTACGGGAACGCCGCCCGCGCTCCGCCGCCAGCATCGCCGCAGCGCCGGCCAGCGCCGGGCTGGCCTCGGCCCCGCCCGCGGGGACTTTGAGCGCGGGCGGCAGGGCGCCCAACAGCGGGTTGAGCGGAGCCGCTCGCAAGACGAAGGCGCCGCAGATTAGCTCTGTCGCCCCCGGCTCGTCCTTTGGCGCCCCAATCCGGTTGTTGTCGCTTAAGATCGTTTCCAACGCCGTCGACTGTGCGGCGTCGCCATTGGAGAGGCAATGCGCCGACCCGCCCGGCAGCAGCAAGAGATCGGGCGCCTCCACCCGGCCTATTGTCTCGCCCTCCCGCGACAGATCGAAGCCGCCTCGGCCGGTCAGATGAAACGGCAAAACCCGCATATCCGGCCCGACGCCGAGGAGGCGGCGAAGCCTCGATTCTGTAGGCACGTCGACGGCCCAGGGCGGTTTGTAAGCCTCGTGAACCAGCACCGAGCCGGAGATGCGTAGATCATCCAAGGCGTCGTCCAACGGATCCGCGAGGCGCATGACAGTCGTTCCGATCAAGAAAACGAGTGGCGCAATCATAGATAAGATTGCCGCGGGGGCGTAGCTCTTTTCTCCATCATAGCCGGCGCGGCTGGTCGCGCCTGGAGGAGCCAAATGACTAGTCAGACCCCTGAATTGACCTATGTCGCGCTGTCCGCAGCCTTAGCGGGCTTACTGTGGATTCCAATTGTCCTTAACCGCTTCTACGAGATCGGCGTGTGGGCGACGCTAAAAAACCCACAGCGTGGCGCGCAGCCGCACGCCGATTGGGCCTATCGGCTGGCGAGCGCCCACCGTAACGCCGTCGAGATCCTCGTCGTGTTCGCGCCACTGGCGCTTGCCGTCCATGCGCTCGGCATCGGTGCGCCGACGACGGCGCTCGCCTGTGCGCTGTATTTCTGGAGCCGGGTTGCACATGCGGTCGTCTATGCGTTCGGCGCGCCGATCCTGCGCACCATTGCCTTCCTGATCGGGTTCGGCGCGCAGGCGGCGTTGCTTCTGCACATCGTCGGCTGGGCCTAGATTGAATTAAGATGCTGCTGCGTTACTAGTACCCACTATCGCTGATTGGTGAGTCATGATTCAGGGCTGCATGAGCAGCCAATTGAAAGCGACGCCGATTGAATTGACGGATGAAGAGCGGATCGAGCTCGAGGGTTTGGCGCGCTCGACCCGAACGGAGCATCGTACGCGTCTGAAGGCGCAAATCGTGCTTATGGCGGCCGAGGGCGCTGCTACCCGGGCGATTGGTCGCGCGCTCGGATGCACGACCGGTACGGCGTCGAAATGGCGCGTGCGCTATGCCGAGCATCGCCTTGCCGGTTTTTCGGAAGTCGGCGAACGCGGCGCGGCGCCTAAATACGACGAGGAAACCGACCGGCGCATCCTGGCCTTGCTCAATCGCAAACCGCCGGAAGGCTACGCCAACTGGACTGGACCGCTCGTCGCCAAAGCGCTCGGCGACGTCAATGTCCAATATGTCTGGCGCTTCCTGCGCACGCACAAGATCGACCTGTCAGGCCGCAAGTCGTGGTGCGTCAGCAACGACCCTGAGTTCGCGGCCAAGGCCGCTGAGATCGTCGGGCTCTACATGGCGCCACCCGAGAACGCCATCGTGCTCGCCGTGGACGAAAAACCATCAATCCAGGCACTGGAGCGCTCGCAGGGTCATTTGAAGCTGCCGAACGGACGCGCCCTGATGGGTCAGTCGCACGATTACAAAAGAAATGGAACGACGACGCTTTTCGCGGCGCTCGATCTCAAGAGTGGCAAGGTCGTCGGCAAACATTACAAGCGCCGTCGTCGCGTCGAGTTCCTTAACTTCATGAACAAGGTCGTCGCCACCTATCCTGACAAGGAAATCCATGTCGTTCTGGATAACCTCTCCACCCACAAGCCCAGGCGCGACATGTGGCTCAAGCGCCACAAAAACGTGCATTTCCACTTTACGCCGACGCACGCCTCTCGGCTCAACCAAGTCGAAATCCGGTTCTCGATTCTCTCCGGCAAGTCGCTGAACGGCACCTCGTTCCAAAGCGTCCCCGAACTTATCGCCCATATCGAGGCGTTCATCGCAAGCTACAATGGAACCGCAAGGCCGTTCGTCTGGACCAAAAGCGAAGTCCATCAAAAACGCCTCAAACCGTGTTTCGCGGAACAGTGATTCTGAGCACTAGCCCAGAAGCCGCGGCCGCTTTCCTCTGCTGCATATGGCCATTAGTCCTTCACGAAAACACGACAGCAACCGCGATTGTCCATGCGGACGCCGCGAAGCCGATCGTTGTCGCCACACAACTCGAGATGATCGCGGCAAACAACGCCGCGGGGGCAGCCACTTTGAAATCCGGCCGTACCGCATGGACGTGGAACGCGAAGGGGTTGAAAAAGGCGCCGACACACGCCGCTATAATGAGTCAGTCCGCTGGCGCTGCGCCGGTGAGCCGACACAGTCCATAGAAGATGAAAAGAAGCAACGCCATCATCAGATAGTCGATATGCGAGCGGATGAGGTCCGCCCGGTTGGGGATAAGCCGCTGGAGCGTCTCGCCGGTCGGCGCGAGCAGCGCGACGAGCAACCACGCTTCGATTAACGCCATTGAAAGGCAAAGAGCGCCAGAAACCGCGAAGTGTGTTTCGGCGTGCAATTTTGGCTCTGACGCAAACTTGATGCAGCCTTTTATCATTCAGCTCCGACAAGTCGCGCTTCAAGAAGGTCGAGTTTCGCGCGCCCGTACATCTGGCGCTTGATCAGCTTCAGCCTGGTGATCTGGCCCTCCGTCTGGCCATTGGACCAGATGTTGGTGATCGCCGCCGCGACAGCGGCGCGGTCTTTGACGACGCCGTTTGCAAAGGAAGCAAGGAGACCGGTCCTCGCGCGGTCGATCCAAGCGTCGAGTTCGTCCCCGGCTTTCTTCCGGATCATGCTATAGAATTCCGCGACCGCACCGCGTGCTTCGACAAGCGGGGGATGCCATCCTCAATCGTGGCGATTGTCGGAGTCTCCGCCTTCGATAAAGCGTCGCGGCCGGTCGTCATCAGACGCGCGATCGTTCTGGCCGAGGGCGTGCGGCGCAGGCCCGCCTCGTCCATCTTTTCGGCGCGGCGTCGCCTACAGGCCCATTCGGAAACGACGCGCACGATCCCCGAAAGCCGGAGGCCCGCAGGCGCCGCCACAGGTCAGCGCCATTGCGATTTCCCACCGCCCATTGCGCGTCGAGCCAGGACAGATGCGGCTCGAGTGAACTCTCTCGCGCGCGGAAAATATCCGAGTGCTGGCCGCACGGGATTTTTCGAACAAGCCCGCGACTGTGGCCGGCCTCCCTCACAATCTCCTTGATGGTCGCCCCGCGCTTGGCTCGGGCGGCAATGTCGGCGTTGATCTCTTCGCGGCGGAGATAGCCCTCGTATTGAAGCCGCTCCGCGGCGGTCAGCAGCGCAGGATTGACATGCGCCGCGCCGAGCGCGGACCGTATCTGGCGCATCGATTTGCGCACGGCGCCGAGGAAGGCGGCGCTGGCGTTCTCCATGAGATGCCAGGATCGGCGACCTGGAGTGCATGGGGAAGCGCCTTGCTGGCGGCGAGGGCAAACCCGCCACCGCGGTCTCGGGCGACAATAGCGATTTGCTGCTGTTCTGCGAGCCACGCCTGGGCGGTCGCCGGCTCCCGGTCGGGAAGGAGCTTGATCGGGCGACGGCGCTCGAGGTCGCAAATAATCGCCCCATAGCGTTGGTTGCGCTTCCAGGTCCAATCATCAATCCCGATGACGTTTGACGCTGGCGGCGATGGTCGGCCATAGCGGCGCACCACCCGCAACAGCGTGTCGTTGCTGACCGGCATCATAAGGCGCCGCGCCAGGCCCGCCGCCGGTCGGCCACCGAGTGCGAGAGCCAGATGATGGACGAGAACGTCGAGGCGCGCGGTTCTACGAGCGTGGGGCGCAAGAATGTCGTCACCGAACCTTTCCGTGAAAATGCTTCGGCGACACGACGTCGTCATGCAACGGAAGCGCCGAGTCGTCAGGGACATGTGGACCACGCGTCCGGCAAGCGGCAAATCCGCGAGCCGTCGCTGATAACGGCTGTGAACGTGCGCCGAAATCGCACCGCAAACCGGGCATTGTCCTCGCGAGGCAACCGCCCGCGCTTCGATAATCGTCTTCATCCCGTCGATCGAAACCCTGTCGACTCGGAGCCCCGTCGGAACGATCGCAGAAGGGCACAGCAGAGATATCGTCATTGCGCTGATTCCCAAGTGAAACCAGCGCCAGTCGGCGCCTCGACTGCATCAAAACTGATGGTGTGGAACGGCCCTTGAGCCAACCTCCGACGGGCGTAGCATCGAAGCCGGAGTGATTCAAAAGGTTGAAGGAGCCACAGCATGACTACGAGCCAACCGATAACGACGATCGGACTCGATCTCGCCAAGTCAGTCTTTCAGGTCCATGCCATCGATGAAACCGGGCAGGTTATTCAGCGTAGAACGATACGTCGGTCACAGGTGCTGAAGTTCTTCCAATCGCTGCCGCCGTGTCTCGTTGGTATGGAGGCTTGCGCCAGTGCGCACCATTGGGCGCGCGAGCTTGAACTGCTCGGCCATCGCGTTCGGATCATGCCGCCTGCCTACGTCAAGCCATACGTAAAGCGCAACAAGACGGACGCCGCTGACGCGGAGGCAATTTGTGAAGCCGTCACACGTCCGACAATGCGGTTCGTGCCGATCAAGTCCGCAGAACAACAAGCAGACGGGATGGTCATCAAAACACGCAACCTATTGATTAAACAGCGAAGCCAAAGCGCCAATGCGTTACGCGCTCACATGGCCGAGTTGGGGATTGTCGCGGCGACCGGAATGGCGAGCATCGCCAAGCTGATCGAGCGCCTTCGCGACCTTGCAGAAAGCAGCATACCGGCCGCGGCGCGCCTCGCGCTCGACGAATTGGCCGGTCAGATCGAAATGCTGACAAAACGCATCGAGGCTCTCGATCGCGAGATCATGATTGCCGTCAAAAATGACCCTGAGGCAAAGCGTCTGACGAGCATTCCCGGCGTCGGCCCGATGATCGCCGCCACGGTGAAGCCATTGTGCCCGGTTGTGGTGCAATCTTTGCGGATAGCGACGCGATGTGGCTGGCATTTCGTTACGATCAGGCAGCGAGCACCGCACTCCAGATTTCGGGCGCGGTTGTCCCCACGGCTCTAAATTTGCTCAGTGCGAATTGACCCTTCCTGATGCGATGCATGAGTTCGACGCCGGCGATCGTGATCGCCGCATGTCGGAATCGCTTGAACCCGAGCATAGGCCCCAAACGAAGCTTGATGGATCGGTGGTCCTGTTCAATGAGATTATTCAGGTATTTCGAAGATCGAATTCGAGTCCGTACGCCGCCGGCTCGATGCTGTGTGAGAAGTTCGCGCGCCGCCCGATGTGACGCCTGATATCCGTCGAGCGTGATTTTGCCCGGCGGCCGTCCGTGGCGCGCGAACGCACGACGGAAAAACGCTTTGGCGGCGGCGACGTCTCGCTTGGCGCGCAGCAAAAAATCCACCGTTTTCCCCGCCTTGTCGACGGCGCGGTAGAGATAGACCCAGCGTCCCTTGATCTTGACGTAGGTCTCATCGACGCGCCACGATCCGCCGACTTGGCGCGCGAAACGGTTCCACCGCTTTTCGAACTCCGGAACGTAGCGCTGAACCCAGCGCATGATGGTCGTGTGGGCCAGGGACAAGCCGCGCTCCGCCATCATTTCCACGAGATCTCGGAAGCTGAGCTTGTATCGCAGATACCAGCGCACGCAGAGAACTATGATTTCGCGGTCGAAATGGCGTCCTTTGAAAAGATCGTCCACGCTCGGCATCGCCCATTGCCCCAACGTCCTTTGCCACCATGCAGGGATTATGTCCCGCTCACGCCGTTCGCGCCAGAACCATCTGGAACGCGGTGCTCGCTGCCTGATCCCAGCGCTATGACGAATCCTACATCGCATCGCCGTCTCTACAGTTTGCACCAGAGCCAGATTATTCAGGTATTTCGAGGATCGAATTCTAGTCCGCGCACCATCTCGATGCTGTGCGAGAAGTTCGCGCGCCGCACGATGTGACGCCTGATATCCGTCGAGCGTGATCTTGCGCGGCAGCCGTCCGTGGCTCGCGAAAGCACGACGCAAAAACGCCTTGGCGGCGGCGACATCTCGCTTCGCGCGCAGCAAAAAGTCCACCGGTTTTCCCGCCTTGTCGACGGCGCGGTAGAGATAGACCCAGCGACCCTTGATCTTGACGTAGGTTTCGTCGACACGCCACGATCCGCCAGCTTGGCGCGCGAAACGGTTCCACCGCTTTTCGCATTCCGGGACGTAGCGCTGAACCCAGCGCATGACGGTCGTATGGGCCAGGGACAAGCCGCGCTCCGCCATCATTTCCACGAGATCTCGGAAGCTAAGCTTGTACCGCAGGTACCAGCGCACGCAGAGAATGATGATTTCGCGATCGAAATGGCGTCCTTTAAAAAGATCGTCCACGCTCAGCATCGCCCATTGCCCCAACGTCCTTTGCCCCCATGCAGGGATTATGTCCCGCTCACACCGTTCGCACCAGAGCCATGCGCTCGAGCACCTTCGCCACAAGGTCCGTTTCGCGGGCTAGCACATAGTATTTTGCTTGGATTTCCTCCATAGTCGACCTTGGCGTTTGCAGAGCGGAGACCCATACGCCAGAGACCGGCGCCACGACGCCCGTTATTGTGTTTTCGTGAACTACCACAATGGGGGCCATCAAGTCCTTTGAGATCTCTACCGTCCGTCAAAGACGCCCCGCTTTCGACCATGACAAATGACTCGGTCATAACCGAATCGGCTTGTTGAATCAGAAAGAGATTGGCGTGCCGGCCCTCGGGAATGCGACGACCGTGGCGACGCAATCTTATCGTGAAAATGGTCTCCTGGAGGAGCGCGCGGCGGACCCCGGATCCGATTCCGACGGCGACGACCATCGGCAGGATCACCGAATAATCCCGCGTCATTTCGAAGATCATGACAATCGCTGTTATAACCCCGCCGGTCCCCGCCCCGACAATCGTGGCCATGCCTATTAGGCGCAGGAAACGCGCGAAAGGCTAGAATGCGCTTCAATAAGATGCACACCCGCGCCGAGCCAGGAGCCTAGACAAGCGCCGGTGAACAAGAGCGGCGAGAAAACGCCGCCCGACGTCCCCGCACCGAGGCTTACCGACGTAGCAAGCAATTTAGCCGCGAACAAGACGAAGAGAAGGCTGGCGCGGTCAGGTCATCCGCGAGAATGGACTGTATCACGCCATAACCTACTCCGTTCACCAACGGCGCGCCATAATAGCGCGTAAAGCCGACCATCATCGCACCGAGGATCGCCATGCCAACCGTCATCTGAACGTAGGCGCCCCCCGGGACAAGCCGGAAAATCTCCTCAAAAAGAGAAAGACTCCGGATGAAGAGCCAAGCGGCCAGACCGCAAGCGACGCCAATGCTGGCGATCATCAAAAGGTCCAAGGGAGGCGCATTCGAAAGCAGCGGGGTCTCAAGCGGGGGCAAAGAAAAGACTGAGGCGGCGCCCAAAAGCCTGCGCCCGACGTAGGTGGCGGAGCCGGTCGCAAGGAGGACGGGGAGAAAGGTACTGTGCGAGAATTCTGGCAAAAGAATTTCGACCGCGAAGAGGACCCCGCCAAGCGGCGTATTGAAAGTCGCAGCGATGCCAGCGCCGGCGCCGGCCGAGAGTAAAGTAATCTTTTGAGACGCGGATAATCTCAATGCCCGTGCGATCATAGAGCCCACCGAGGCTCCAATCAGGATGATCGGACCCTCTCGCCCGACCGAGGAGCCGGTCCCGATCGCTAAACATATGGTCAAGCGCGAATCCGATCAAACCCACGCTAATGCCCGGCGTACTGAATCCCTCGCATGAACGCGCGGCCAATCACCATGCGCGACGACTGCTTGTTCAAAATCCCAGGAGAGCACTTTATCGCGCGCAGATCTCGCAGCGCCGCGATTAACGAAGGTTATCCGCCATCCGCGCGGGGCGCCGGGGTTTCCGGATGTAATGCCGTCAAGCCGCGCCAAGAGACGCAACCACCAGGGCCAATGCGCATCAAGAAAATCGTCGGTCAACGCCTCAATGAGATCGGCGAAGATCGCGGTGCGCAATGGACGATGAAGAAATACGATTTCGTCCATCGCGATCGATCCGTGAAACCAGGCCTGATCAATTTCCCCGCCCCACTGCGGCGGTGGCGCGTCCTCAAGCGGCGTTTCGAAGACAAGGTCCTGGTGGCGCTTGATCGTCGATGAAGGCCCCCAAAAGCTTAGCGGCAGGAAAGGCGATCTTCCATTCTTTGAGATAAAGATGGTGAAGCCTGTTGGGGCTCACGAGATGCGCGACGTCCCCCAGCGCCGTCACATGAGCGCGTCGCGCGGGGGTCAGCTTTACCGGCGACCACACCCAGAGCTTATTGCCGACAAGCCGCACGATGAGCATTCGCGTCGGGTAGGGGAAGCCGAAGAAGTTGACGATGTCGCCTTCGCCAATCCAGATTGAATCGCCGATGTTCACGAGAGCGTTCACGAATACCCACCGCTCGCCTCTTGCGTCATAGAAAACCGTTGTCGAATTTCCGCGCCTTCAGAGCCGCCGCGAGACGTCTTTCGGGTACACCGCGTTCTGGGCGCCAAGCGCAGTTCGATCATACTTTACGGCCCGATCCCCTTGTCCAAACACCACTTCACGTCGCTCATCCGTGCGAGTTCCTGCAATAGCCACGCGCGCCATGCGAGAATTCCTTCGCCCGTTTTCGACGATAGTTCGACGACTTCAATGTGTGGATTGACGCGATGGGCATTAGCGAGGCAACGCCCCCTGTCAAACTCCACATAGGGCGCGAGATCGATCTTGTTGATGATCATGAGACGCGCGGCCTGAAACATATGCGGGTATTTAAGCGGCTTATCTTCTCCCTCTGTCACGGAGAGCATCACGATTTTGCAACTTTCGCCGAGATCGAAGAGCGCCGGACAAACAAGATTGCCGACATTTTCGATCATCACGATCGAACCTGTGGGAGGACGAAGCTCCATCAGTCCGCGCGCAATCATGTCAGCTTCGAGATGACAGCCGGCGCCGGTGTTCACCTGGATGGTCGACGCCCCCGCCGCACGGATGCGCTCTCCGTCAACGGAAGTCGCTTGATCACCCTCAATCACAAAAAGGGGCACGTCATCCTTCAGTTTGGCGATGGTGCGCTCAAGCAGCGTCGTCTTTCCTGCGCCAGGCGAACTCATGATGTTTAAGGCTAGAATTTCGCGTCCCTGAAGCCAGGCTCGATTTTGCGCGGCTATGGCGTCGTTCTTAGCCAGCAGGCGCTGCTGCAATGACAAGATTTGACCCTGCACCGCGCCGCCGTGATAGTGGTCGTCAGCTTCGTGACTATGTCCATGTGTGGTCCCATCAGCGTGGGTGTGCGGGTGATTATGATAAGCATGTTCTCCCGCATGCGCGTGTTTCTGAATTTCTTCCTCGATGTCCACCTGCTTTCCCGTTTGCATGTTGGTGATCTTCGCTTGCGCTTCGTCTCCGCAGCCGCAGGTTTTGCACATGGTTCGCTCCCTTGCCTTCCAGTGGCTCAACAGATGCGAGGAAATTGTTCGCCAACAAGCATATCGACGATCCGGCGTCCCCCGAGGGTCGTGCGCATCGTCACACGTCCACCGTCGTCCCCGGTGACTTGGCCAATGCGACAGGCCGAGCGCCCAAGTGCGTGCGCGCGCATCGCCGCCACGGCGTCATCAGCCTGCGCTGCCGGCGCGACGACGATGAGTTTGCCCTCATTGGCGAGATAAAGCGGATCAAGACCCAGAATCTCGCAAAACGCCTTGACCTCCGCTCGAATGGGAGTCGCGTCCTCATCAATCTCGATCGCGACGCCAGATGCTTCGGCGATTTCGTTCAACACGGTGGCGGCGCCGCCGCGCGTCGCGTCGCGGATGAAGCGAATACCCGGAGCCGCGTCGAGAAGCGCTTCGATGAGACCGTGTAGACACGCACAGTCGCTGACGATCGGCGCCTCTAGCATCATGTCGCCGCGCGCGCAAAGGATGGCGGCGCCATGGTCGCCGAGCATGCCGTTGACCAGGACGACGTCGCCGGCTTGCGCTCGATCGACGCCAAGGCGTGTGCCGGCATGGATGACGCCGACGCCAGTCGTCGTGAGGAAAAGCTTGTCGCAACATCCGCGTTGAACGACCTTCGTGTCGCCCGTGATGATTTTCACGCCCGCTTCGCGCGCCGTCGCGCTCATCGAATTGGCAATCTCTCGAAGCTCGTCGATTGCTAGGCCTTCTTCAATGATCGCCGCGCAAGAAAGGTAGAGGGGCCTAGCGCCGCCAACTGCAAGATCGTTAACCGTGCCGCACACGGCAAGCTTGCCGATGTCGCCACCCGGAAACACCAGCGGGTCGACGACGAAGCTGTCGGTCGTGAATGCGAGCCGATCACCGCGCGCGGCAATGTCAGCGAGTTCGATCCGCGCCTGGTCTTCTAGCGGGAGGCCTCTGCCGTCGAAAGCGCGAATGAAAACGTCGTCGATTAAATCTTTCATCGCCTTGCCGCCGCCACCATGCGCGAGCGTCACGCTGCGCACAAAGAGCTTGCCGAGCGCGCGAGCTGGCTTCACCATGGGGGGGAGCGAATTCATTCTGCTGCCTGCGATTGCTTAAGGCCGCCATATTGGTAATAGGCGGCGCAAGCGCCCTCGGATGACACCATCAGCGCCCCGAGCGGCGTCTCGGGCGTGCAGGCAGAGCCAAAGACCTTGCATTGCCATGGCTTGATGACGCCTTTCAACACCTCACCGCACTGGCAAGATTTTGGATCGGCGATCCGAACATTCGGGAGGTCGAATTTTCGCTCCGCGTCGAAACGCGCATATTCCTTTCGCAGCCTGACGCCGGAACGATCGATAGAACCGAGACCGCGCCACTCGAAGAATTCGCGCAGTTCGTATACGCGATTCACGGCGTTCAACGCTGCATCATTGCCCTGATCTGGGACGATGCGCGCATATTGATTCTCGATCTCGCAACGACCCTCAGCGATCTGTTTCAGCAGCATCCAGATCGACTGCAGGATATCGAGCGGCTCAAACCCAGCGACTACCATCGGCTTCTTGTAAAAACTGGAGATGAATGCGTACGGAGCCGTGCCAATAACCATCGACACGTGTCCCGGACCAAGAAATCCGTCGATTCTGAGATCCGGACTGTCGAGGATCGCCTTGATGGTCGGCACGATCGTAATATGATTGCAAAAGACGCTGAAGTTTTCCACGCCTTCACGCTCCGCCTGCAAGATCGTGAGCGCGGTCGACGGCATGGTCGTCTCAAAGCCAAGGCCAAAGAAGACGACCTGTCGATCAGGGTTTTTGCGCGCGACGGCCAGCGCGTCTAGCGGCGAATAGACCATGCGGACATCGGCGCCGTCGGCCTTCGCTTGCAACAGGCTCTTCGTCGAGCCAGGCACACGCATCGCGTCGCCAAAAGTGGTGAAGATCACGCCTTCGTCTTGCGCGATACTTACGCAATCGTCAACGCGTCCCATTGGCAGGACGCAGACGGGACAGCCTGGGCCATGCACCAGTTCTATGCTTTTCGGCAGCATGCCCTCGAGGCCATAGCGGAATATTGAATGCGTATGCCCGCCGCAAACCTCCATAATGTGGATCGGCCGGCCATTTGGCCCGATAACGGCGACGAGACGCTCGATTTCCTTGACGAGCGCGCGCGCCTTGGCGCTATCGCGAAACTCTTCGACATATTTCATGCCGAGGCTCCCTTTGTCGTCGCGGAGCCGCGATCGTCAGCGAGCAGAGTGTGAACCAGATCCCAAAGAATATGGTAGCTCGCCACGTGGCACTCCTGAATGCGATGGATGGAAGATGACGGCACCACCAGGCAATGATCGACGAGACCGCTCGATTTCATCTTGCCGCCATCGCCGCCGGCGAGGCCGACCGTGACCATGCGCAGTTCTTTCGCCTTGGCGAAGGCCGCGAGGAGATTCGCCGCGTTGCCGCTCGTCGATACGCCGATCACGGCATCGCCGGCGCTGCCCTGCGCGATAAGTTGACGCAAAAAGACATGTTCGAAGCCGAGGTCGTTGCCAACCGCGGAAAGCATGGCGAGATCGGCGACAAGATTGGTCGCCGCGAGCGCGGGACGCCCGGCGGTGACGGGATGCAGGAATTCCACTGCGATATGCGCGGCGTCGCAGCTCGAACCGCCGTTGCCCATGGTGAATAGCCGGCCTCCGTGACGGTAGACGTCGGCGAGGCTTTTCGCGGCGGCGACGAGATCGCCGGCTTGGTCCCCGAAAGTCCTGGCGTTGGTCTCGCGCGACTCTCGGGCCTTTTCAGCCACGGCGGCAAGCAGGGCGGCGTCCAACGCCTCCGGCTGCGCCTCGCCGTAGAGGAACGGATAAAGGTCCTTGAGATTGCTTTGGCTGGACATGCCGCCTCTCCTCAACCTTGCCGAATAAGCAGCGCCCCGCCGATCGCGGCCTGGCCGAGCGAGAGGCCGCCGTCGTTCGTCGGAACTTGAGCGTGCGACAAGACGGCGAAACCAGCCCCGCGAAGCCGACGCGCTATTTCTTCAAACAAAATGCGGTTTTGAAAGCAGCCGCCGGAAAGCGCGACCGTGTCGAAGAGTCTCGCGTGGCTTTCCCGCAGCCGCGCCGCCAGTTCCGCCACCGCTTCAGCCAGACCTTTATGGAAGCGAGCCGCCATCAGGCCTGGCAAAACGCCGCTGCAACAATCCTGAAGCGCAGCGCGCCACATCGGCGCTGGCTCGATCTGGGCAAGCCCCGTCGCTGAGGAGACGATCTTAAAGGCATAGCCGGGCCCGGCTTCGCGCACGGGGCCGCCGCTCGCGGCGGCCTCGACCAGCGCGCCTGCCTGCCCTTCATAGGCTTGCCGATCGCGGCACAAGCCGAGCAATGCAGCAAACGCGTCAAACAGCCGGCCACATGAGGAGGCGAGCGGCGCATTAATGCCACGGTTCATCATCGCGTCGAGCGTCTCGCGCGGTTTGGCGTCAAGGAAGTTATAGACTTCGAGTTCGCGATAGTCGGCCGCAAACGCGCGCCAGCCCATCGCCATCGCAATCTGCGCATAAAGATTGCGCCATGGCTCGCGGGCCGCTTGTTCGCCGCCGAGCATCGGCGCCGGTTTGAGCGAACCAAGCCGCCGATAGTCGCGATAATCGGCAAGGAGAAACTCGCCGCCCCAGATGCCCCCGTCATCTCCCAGGCCAACGCCGTCGAGCACGATCCCGAGCACCGGCGACGCATCGAGCGGGTAACCATTCTCCGCAAGGCAGGCTGCCACATGCGCATGATGATGCTGCGCTTCTATGAGCGGCAGATTCGCGCCGCTATAGGTTCTCGCAAGCCTCGAGGTCGCGTATTGGGGATGCCGGTCGACGACCAGCGCTTCCGGCGAATGCTCGAACAGCTTGGCGAAGAGCTTCTGATTTCTTTGATAGTCGTCGAGGGTCGCCGCATCTTCGAGATCGCCCTGATGCTGCGAGAGGATTGCCTCACCCTTCTTGAGCAGACAGAATGTCGCCTTAAGGTGTCCGCCAAAGGCCAGCACAGGCGGCGCCTGCCGGAATCCCGACGGCATGCGGATCGGCGTCGGCGCAGAGCCGCGGGCGCGACGAAGTACGCGCGGCGCCTCGTCCATGACCCGAACCAACGAGTCATCGACACGAGTCGCGATTCGCCGATTGTGCGTCAGCACATGGCTGGCGATCGCTCCAAGCCGTCTCGGCACCTCTGCATCGTCGATAACCTGCGGCTCGTCCGACCAATTGCCACTCGTCATAATCACCGGCCTACTGACCGCTCGCACCAGTAGCAAATGCAATGGCGTCGTCGGCAGCATAAAGCCGAGCGTATTCAATCCCGGCGCGACAGCGCGCGGTAGACGGAGAGGGCCCTTGACTTCGAGTAAGACGATCGGCGCGGACGGACTCGAAAGAAGCTCCGCCTCTTCCTCGCTGAGGCGGCAATAGTTGCGAACCATGGCCAGATCCTCGGCCATCAAGGCAAAAGGCTTTGCGTCCCGACGCTTACGGTGGCGAAGGTGATTCACAGCCGTCTCATTGGTCGCGTCACAGGCAAGCTGATACCCGCCAAGCCCTTTTATTGCTAAGATCTCGCCCGCGCCGATCAGCCGCGCGGCGGCCGCAAGCGCATCCTGTGCGCCAACCAAATCGAACGAGCCGTTCTCCAGCGTGGCAAGAGACAGCCGCGGTCCGCACACCGGGCATGCGATTGGCTGAGCATGGAAGCGACGATCGCCAGGATCCGCGTATTCCCGCGCGCATTCTTCGCACATCGCGAAAGGCGCCATGGTCGTCATCGTGCGGTCGTAAGGTACGCCGTGGACGATGGTTAGGCGCGGCCCGCAATGCGTGCAATTGGTGAAGGCGTAGCGGTAGCGCCGCGAGGAGGGATCGACGACCTCATCGGCACAGGCTGCGCAGATTGCCGCGTCCGGCGCGATCTGCGTGTCTGCGCCGCCACGAAGGCTATCCGCAATTCGAAACCCTTGGGTCGTCTCGCCCGTGAAAGGGCGGGTTTCGATCGTGTCGATCCGGCTGAGCGGCGGCGCTTCGCAGCGCAAGCGCGTTATGAAGTCCGCTATGTCGTTGCTCGCTCCGCCAACAATTACCACGACCCCCTCCGAGTCGTTATAGACTTCGCCCGCTAATCCCAATCGCCGCGCTATTCGCCATACAGTCGGCCTGAACCCAACGCCTTGCACACATCCACGAACGCGGATCTCGACCGTTTCTGTTGGTCTTTTTTCAGCAAACACGAGCTAGGGTTCTCCCTGACTTACGAACCTGTTGCTCGACCTCATATCAAAGTCGGAACAGTTTGCGCCGCAATTCAAAACTATTGCTCGGATTTGTTGGCTCAAGGCGAGCGCCGGCGAAGTTGTGAAGAGAAGCTCTAGATCTTGCCTGAATCCGGCAGCTTAGGGTGAATCGAGTTAATTCATTTCTGTGAGAGAGTTGTGACTTGAGCCGCAACAGGGATTTCCTCTATTCGCGATGAGCGGGAACAAAGTTTCCTCAAGGGACGTTTGCCTGCCGGGATATTCTGACGCGAGAGGGCGCCATCATGCCTGTCGCCGTTCCTTATGGTCGCAAGACACAAAAAACCCCCAAGGTTGAAGAGTTGCACATCCTCTGGATCACGGCCGGATTGGGTTGCGACGGAGACACGGTTTCGATCACGGCCGCCAGCCAGCCCAGCATAGAGGACGTGCTTCTTGGGGCGGTGCCGGGATTGCCAAAAGTGCATCTTCACAATCCGGTGTTGGCCTATGAGGTCGGCGACGAATTCCTGAAAATTTTTCATCAAGCGGCCCGTGGCGAAGTCGATAATTTCGTGCTCGTCGTCGAAGGCTCAGTTCCCAATGAGAAACTGAGCGGCGATGGCTATTGGGCGGCTTTTGGAACCGATCACAAGACCGGACAACCGATTACAACAAATGAGTGGATCGATCGCCTGGCGCCGAAAGCGCTTGGGGTCATCGCCGCCGGAACCTGCGCCACCTATGGCGGCATTCACGCCATGAAGGGCAACCCCACAGGATGCATGGGGGTCGCCGATTACCTCGGTTGGGAATGGAAATCCAAGGCGGGACTTCCGATCGTCAATGTGCCCGGATGCCCGGTTCAGCCCGACAACTTTATGGAGACGCTGCTTTATCTCCTGCGGCAACTAGCGGGAGCGGCGCCCATGATCCCACTCGATGATGCGCTGAGACCCAAGTGGCTCTTCGACATGACGGTGCATCAAGGCTGCGATCGCGCCGCATATTACGAGCAGGCCCAGTTTGCGCATGAATATGGCTCTCGCAAGTGCCTCGTGAAGATCGGCTGCTGGGGTCCCGTTGTCCAATGCAACGTGCCAAAGCGCGGCTGGATCGGTGGCGTCGGTGGGTGCCCGAATGTCGGCGGCATTTGCATCGGCTGTACAATGCCGGGGTTTCCCGACAAGCTCATGCCTTTTATGGACGAACCTCCCGGCGCGCGCATCTCTTCCACGCTCGTCGCGCCTTACGGCTATCTGATCCGCAATCTGCGCCGGCTCACCAACAGCACGCTGAACAAGGAACCAAGGTGGCGGCATAACCGACCAGAGCGCACCACAGGCTACGACCCGGGCAAGCCCGAAGCCTTGTATCCGCTTTAGGGGAAAAGCAATGGACCAGATCGCCGAAACCATTCGATCGGATGCGAAGTCGCCCAACCTTGTCGAAATGAGCTGGGACCCGATTACTCGGATCGTCGGCAGCCTCGGCATTTTCACGAAAATCGATTTCGAAAATCGCCGCATTGCCGAATGCCACAGCACCTCGTCGATCTTCCGCGGCTACAGCATTTTCATGAAAGGCAAGGACCCGCGCGACGCCCATTTCATCACGAGCCGAATCTGCGGCATTTGCGGCGACAATCATGCGACATGCTCGGTCTATGCCCAGAACATGGCCTATGGCGTCAAACCGCCGGCGCTTGCCGAATGGATCATCAACCTCGGCGAAGCCGCCGAATATATGTTCGACCACAACATTTATCAGGACAATCTCGTCGGCGTCGACTTCTGCGAGCAGATGGTGAAGGAGACGAATCCAAGCGTGTGGGCGAAAGCTCAGCACACTCTTGCGCCGCATTCCGCTGACCACGGCTACAAGACGATCGCCGACATCATGACGGCGCTGAACCCCTTTAGCGGCGAATTTTACCGCGAAACCTTGATGGTCAGCCGCTACACGCGCGAGATGTTTTCGCTCATGGAGGGACGGCACGTCCATCCCTCGACGCTATATCCTGGCGGTGTCGGCACGACGCCAACAGTGCAGCTCTTCACCGATTATCTCGTTCGGCTCACCAGATATGCCGAGTTTATGAAGAAATGCGTGCCATTGCACGATGATCTCTTCGATTTCATGTACGAGGCTCTGCCCGGCTACGAGGAAGTTGGAAGGCGTCGCATCCTGATCGGATGTTGGGGTTCGTTCCAGGATCCAGAAAAGTGCGACTACAACTACAAGACGATGGCCGACTGGGGCCGCGCGATGTTCGTGACCCCCGGCGTCATCGTCGATGGCGAATTGGTGACGACGAGCCTTGTCGACATCAACGTCCGGATGCGCATCCTGCTCGGCCACAGCTATTATGACGATTGGCAAAACACGGAGACATTCGTTAAGACCGATCCACTCGGCAATACAATCGACCAGCGTCATCCGTGGAACCAGACGTCGATACCGCGCCCGCAAAAGCGTGATTTCGACGGCAAGTATTCCTGGGTCATGTGCCCGCGCTGGCTAGACCAGCGTACAGGGGATCACCTCGCGCTCGACACCGGAGGCGGCGCGATTGCCCGGCTATGGTCAACAGCCTTGGCTGGAATCGTCGACGTCGGCTACGTGAAGTCCACCGGGCATAGCGTCAAAATCTATCTGCCCAAGACCGCGCTCAAGGGCGACGTGGAATTCGAGTGGCATGTGCCCAAGTGGAGCAACGCGATCGAACGCGATCGCGCGCGCACTTATTTCCAAGCTTATTGTGCAGCTCTGGCCTATCACTTCATCGAGAAAGCTTTAGCTGAGGTTCAGGCCGGTCGCACAAAAACCTGGACCGAGTTCAAGGTTCCAGACGAGGCGATTGGCTGCGGATTCCACGAGGCGGTTCGCGGCGTTCTTTCGCACCATCTCGTCATCCGCGGCGGCAAGATCGCCAATTACCATCCCTATCCACCGACGCCGTGGAATGCGACGCCCCGCGACGTCTACGGCACGCCGGGGCCCTATGAAGATGCGGTGCAGAACACGCCGATCTTCGAGGAGAATGGTCCGGACAAATTCAAAGGCATCGACATCATGCGCGCCGTGCGCAGCTTCGATCCATGCCTGCCCTGCGGCGTGCATATGTATGTGGGCGGCGGCAAAACGCTCAAAACGATTCATTCGCCGATGTTCGGCGTGTCGCGCGCGGGGACCTAGATGAGCGAAGCGTCCTCCAAGGCGCTACAAAGCTGTCTTCAGCGGATGCAGACAGCGATGACGGGCCTGGACGAGATCGGCGACGCAACAGCGCGTTCGGTCGCGAAGGACCTCGTCGACGCCTTGCTCGATCTGCATGGGCTTGCCCTCGCGAGGACCATAACCTTCCTGATGAACGCCGAAGGCGGCCGAGTCTTGGCGGAGGGTCTCGCAGACGACGACTGCGTCGCCGCGACAATGCTGCTGCATGGACTGCATCCGGAGGATCCCGAAACGCGACTCCGGAAGAAAATCAGCGCGATGCGCCCGCATTGGGGGGTGCGCGGCTTCCGTGTCGAGTTGACGGAGGTCTCGGCGTCGAGCGCGAAAGCGCGCCTTATCTGCAGCAATCCGATTGCCGATCGTCGCGCCGTGCTGGTCGAGGTCGAAACCGCGCTAACGGACGCTGCCCCCGATTTGGACGCGATCTCAGTTGAAGAAGTTGAAGAGGCGGAACCTGAGTCGGCCGCAGCACTGCAGAATTAGGGCAGCGAAATGGAGCGCTCTCAGAGGAATTGGGTGGCAAAGCTGAGGCGATTCGCGACGACGCCGAGCATGCAGCACGAACGCTGCGAGCTGTGCGGCGCGGCAATCGGCCCAGATCACGCGCATTTGCTGGAAATCGGGGTCCGGCGCCTGCATTGCGCCTGCGACGCTTGTAGCTTAACCTTGACCGAAAGTCAGCGCTTCCTTTTGGTGCGGCCGATGACCGAGGCGCTTGTCGATTTTAATCTCAGCGATTGGGATTGGGAGTCGATGCAACTGCCGATCGATCTCGCCTTCTTTTTCCGTAGCACAACCGACGGCAAAGTGGTGGCGCTCTACCCGGGACCAGCTGGAGCGATGGCTTCGACGATGAGCGAGGGGGCCTGGACGCGTCTCGTCGCCGCCAACCCGATGCTGAAGACCCTCGCGCCTGACGTGGAAGCCCTTCTTATCAACCGCACGAAAGGCGCTCGACGATATTATCGAGTGTCGATCGATCGCTGTTATGCGCTCGTGGGCGTTATTCGCTCGAGTTGGAAGGGAATCTCAGGAGGCGTGGAAGCTTGGGAGGCGATCGGGCAATTTTTCTCGGCGCTCGATTCGTCCGGCGTCGGCAATAGCAACCGGGCGATCATGCATGGCTGATCTTTCATTCACCATCGAACGGGTCGAGGCCGAAAAGTTCTCGGCGACGCCCCTATTGCTCTTCTCCCTGCGGATGATCAATGCGGAACAAGCGCAACGCATCGAAAACATCGAGCTCAACTGCCAGATTCGCCTGGAGCCAACGCAGCGCGTCTACAGTCCGTCGGAACGCGAAAGACTCGCCGAACTTTTTGGCGCCCCTGAGCGCTGGGGCGAAACGCTGCGCAGTCTGCTCTGGACGCAGATCCACGTCTCGGTTCCCGGCTTTGAACACGAGAAGACCGTGCAACTTCCGGTTCCCTGCACGCATGATTTCAACATTGCGAGCGCCAAATATTTCTACGGGCTGAACGATGGCGACGCGGCGTTGTCTTTCCTCTTCAGTGGATCCCTGTTCTACAAGAACGCTTGTGGCGACTTGCAAATCGAACAAATACCCTGGTCAAAGGAAGCTCGCTTCCGTCTTCCCGTCGCGATCTGGCGGGATCTGATGAACGCCTATTATCCCAACTCCGAATTGCTGCGCGTCAGCGCGGAGATTTTTGATCGCCTCAATGATTTCAAACGTCGCAACGGACTCCTGAGCTTTGACGACACCCTCCATCGTCTCCTACGAAATGTGGAGGTTGACGCGACATGAACTTCGAGCCTGCAAAAGACATCGCCGATGCGGTATTGTTCGAAGGATACATCCTCTATCCCTACCGGGCGTCCGCGCTCAAAAACCGACAGCGCTGGACGTTTGGCGGACTCTTCCCTCGCGACTACGCCGGCGATGAGCCTTCATCTATGCAAACCGAAATTCTGGTGAAGGTGGCGGATGAGGGGAAGCTTGATGTGACCCTGCGCTTTCTGCATACGCAGCGACGTCAGATCCTAAATGCAAAAGGCGACGACGTCGATGTCCTGGATTTGGACGGAAAACAATACGTCGCGTGGGACGAGGCCGTCGTGCGCGAGGTGACGGCCTCAGGATTGGCGCTGAAATCATTATGCGTCCACCCTGAAACCATGTCGTTTTCCTTTCCTGCGGAAAGCAGCATCGAGCCGCTTCCCGACGCAAGAGGCGCGATCCAACGCAGCTGCCAAGCGCTACAGGGCGTAACTAAGATATCGGCCACCCCAGTTGAAGGCAGCGTGGTGCGCGTGCGTGTCCAAGCTGAAAATACCACCCCCCTACGTCTTCGCCTCTCACGAGCCGAGGCGCAACACTATGGGTTCTTATCGACTCACACGATCTTGGGCGCCCGCGGGTGTGCGTTTGTCTCGCTTCTCGATCCGCCAGAAGCGCTCGCCGCCGCCGCAGCCGGCTGCCAAAATCTTGGGACGTGGCCGGTCCTGGCAGGCGAGGAATCGGCGACGGATATCATGCTCTCGTCGCCGATTATCCTTTACGACTACCCCAAGGTTGCGCCGCAGAGCAAAAGCCAGTTTTTCGATGCGACCGAAATAGACGAGATGCTGACGTTGCGCGTGTTGACCCTAACGAATGAAGAACAATTGGAAATGGCGGCGACCGACCCGGGAGCGCGGGCTATTCTCGAACAATGTCAGGCTTTATCTCGGGATCAGCTCTCCAACTTACACGGCGCGCTTCGAAAGCCCATGATGGACGGCGCCGCGCTGACTGTCGGCTCTCATGTTCGCCTCAACCCCAAAGATCGAGGCGACATTTTCGACATGGCGCTTAACGGCAAAATCGCGGTCGTCCAGGCGATCGAGCGCGATTTCGAGAACCGTCTCCACGTAGCCGTCACCCTGCTGGACGATCCGGGCGGCGACCTCGGCGAGAACGGATTTTCCGGACATCGATTTTTCTTCTCGACAGATGAGGTGGAGCGCGTGGGAGGGCTGTCATGACACGCGTTCTCGTTGCCGGGGTCGGTAATATATTTTGCGGGGACGACGCTTATGGCGTCGAAGTGACCAACCGCCTTCTTCGGAAAAGCTTCCCCTCCGAGGTCGATGTCAAGGATTTCGGGATCCGGGGCCTCGATCTGGCCTATGCTTTGACCGATGGCTACGAGTTCGTCATCGTAATCGATGCCGCAGCGCGAGGACAAGAGCCTGGTTCGATATCGATCGTCGAGCCGGAGCGGGCCATCGGCGCCGCAAGCGGACCGCAACCTCTTCTCGGCTCCGCGCATGGGCTCGATCCCGAAAAGGTTTTGCGTTTCGCGACAACCCTCGGCGCAACCTGCAAACGCATTTTCTTCGTCGTCTGCGAACCATTCACGCTTGGAGATGAGGATGGGCAGATGGGCTTAAGCGATGTCGTCGCCGCATCTGTGGAACCAAGCGTACATCTGGTCGAGAGCCTCGTTACTTCACTCTTGCGTGAAGGCGAGATTGCGCTCGGCGCTTGCTGAAGGGAGTAGGGCTATGGGTCTCTTCGAAATTATCCTCGGCCTCCTGATCCTGGCGCTGATCGCGTTCAATTTTCGCGACATTGTGCGCTATATCAAGATCACGATGATGTGATTGGCGGAACGCGATATGTGTCTCGGTATTCCCGGCTGCATCGTAAGGATCGATGACAGAGATAATCAGCTCGCCACAGTGGACATTTGCGGCGTGCGCCGCCAGATCAACGTCTCCTGTGTCGTCGGCGAAGATGAAATCGACGCCTGCATCGGAATGTGGGTGCTCGTCCATGTCGGCTTTGCGATGAGCCGCATAGACGAGGACGAGGCCAAAGCGACGCTCAAAATACTCAACGAGCTGGACGAAGCGCAGACCGATATCCAGGCCATACTTGTTTCCCCTCCTTTAACGAGGTGAGTGGGAGCAATGCACGAACTCTCCATTGCGCTAAGCGCGATCGAGCTCGCGGAGCAGGCTGCGAACGGCAGGCGAATTAAGCGAATTACCCTGGAAATCGGTGAACTTGCCGGCGTTGCGCCGGAAGCGCTATTTTTTTGTTTTGATCTTGCGACCAAGGACACGCTTGCCGAGGGCGCGGAGCTCGAGATTTGCGCGCGATCTGGGATCGCACGCTGTGAAGAATGTCAGAGCACTTTCCCCGCCCCCTCGCGCCTCGCCATTTGTGACTGCGGATCACCAAGAATTTGTCTCGTACAAGGCGAAGAACTCAACGTGAAGAGCGTTGAATTTTGTCAAGCGCGCCGAGAAGGCGACGGCGTGGCGGAGCAAGCTGAGAGGGATCGTTGAAAATCCCCTAAACGTCACATCTTAGTCTGTAATGTTCTATCCGAAATGCGGGCAAGAAAATGAGCCACGGTTAGATTTCGCTCATCACTTGAGCGTATGAAAGCAACGCAAATAGCGCCGTGCCTCCGATTATGTTGCCGACGAGGACCGGCAGCATGAACTGTACGAACAGGGGTCCGATGGCCAGTTCGCCGGACAGGACAAGAAAGAAGGCCTCGACACTTCCAGCGACAATATGAGAAAATCTTCCGATTGCAATTAGATAGGTCAATGGAGCGACCATGTGAAATCTTGCGGTTTCGGCAACGGGGATTATCCAAACCATCGCGGCGATGATGAACCCCGAGGGGATGCTTCTAAAAAGCATCTCGCTCGCCCCGAGGCTAAGGGTTGGTCGGCGACGCCGACGGCGCTCTGCCGTTTCCGCAGGACCTGCGCGTGTCGCGTTTGGCGACTGATCGCAAGGGGACTTTTACCTACACGCCGCGCTCGACCGAGCATGGCGTCTATATCTTCGTCGTTGAAGGAAATCTGACCTGCGGCAACGCCGTTCTGTGTCGCCGCGATAGCCTCGGCGTCTCGGGCGTGAAAATGGTCGAATTCGAAGCGGCCGACACGACGGCGATGTCACATTAACGCGTTCAGAGCGCAGCGAAGTCCGCTTGGCCTCAATTTTAGGATTTTAGGCGGGTAGCGTCACGGACCTCCACTCCGCGATCGCCCTGAGACGATGCAGATGGATGGCGATGGCGGAGTGGCGAGAAGGTTGGGGTGGGACGAAGAGGTTGCGGAGTGCGGAGAAAACATCGACGAAGCGCTGCAAGCCGCGCCACGATCTGAACCCCTGCATCGCTCGCTCTCTCTTTCGTAGCGGGACATGGGAGTTCTCCGCGCGGTTATTCAAGCCCTTATGCGATCGATGCTCAACGCCCGGCATGATCTCGCGCCGGGCTGCGGCATAGGAGCCGAGCTTGTCGGTGACCATGCGGCGAGGGCGACAGCCCTGCTTATGGAGGAGGCGCTTCAGCAATCGCTGAGCGGCTTTCGCGTGACGGCGAACCTGAACGATTTCGTCGAGGATGTAGCCGTCTTGGTCGACGGCGCGCCAGAGATAGCGCTTCTCGCCGTGGATCGAGACTACAACCTCGTCAAGATGCCAGACATCCAGCCGGCCGGGCTTCTTGCGCTTCAGGCGGCTGGCGTAATCGAGCCCGAATTTCATAGCCCAGCGACGGATGGTTTCATAGGAGAGAACGATCCCGCGTTCGAGCAGCATTTCCTCGACAAGGCGCAGGCTGAACGGGAACCGGAAATAGAGCCAGACGGCGTGGGAGATGATTTGAGGCGGGAAGCGATGGCGCTTGTAGCTCACGGGCGACGGGGTCATGTCGCCTGAATGGCCCGCCAAAGCCTACCCGCCGGTTAATGTGACATCGCCATTTGCAGCCGCTTTAAGATTTCGCGCGTCAGAAAAATCCGATAGATTCAAATGGATACTGAAAAAGTATAGCTTAAAAATCCGCATTACGGAAATTTCAACGTAATCGGTCGATTATGCGCAGCAATGCTTCGAGGAATTACATTGGCATGATCACCGCGGCAGCGGCTTCTATGCTCGCGGGACAGGCGGAGGCGGCAAATGATTTCGCCGCCAAAACCGTCATGGAAAAGATGCAGGCATCGGAACGTTACCCGTATATCGCAGGCGTGGTCGAAGGGCTTACCTATTCCCGGTTCGCCAGAGACGGAAAGAAAACCGAGGGGATGGGATGCATCTATGGCTGGTTTTACGACAAGCCGGAAACGCTGGATCTGATCTATGCGGCGTTTGGCCAATATCCCCAGTATACGGCCGGCGCCATTATCAGCGCACTGGCAAAAAAAAAGGCCTGTGGTGATTGATGGACCAGGCGACGCGTGTTGTTCTCGCCGAGATTTTTGAAGCGCGCGCCGCGGCGAAGCAGCGAGCGGAGCTCCGGCAGGTTCAGGAGCTGGACCGCCAGCTGGAAGAGCACGAGGAAAAGAAACGCCGCGAGGAGGAAGAAGACACACTCTTCCACGAACTCATGGCGGCCTCCGACGCAGAGGTCGCCATATTCCGCGACCGGCTCGAATAGTATGATACAGCCATCGTGGACGCCCTGATGGAGAACGAGCAACGCCTTGCCAACGCCCGCAAGAACCGCGAGGAAATCGAGGCTCACGCTTATCGCCTCCCCGATGGCCGCATGGCCTTCAAGACTGAAGACGGATTGCGGGTCTTCGACCAGAACGGGACGCAACTCGCACCTGACACAATCAACCCCGACGGGATTCCAGATAATCTTCCGCGATGGAAGGGGTATCAGGATGTTGCCGCTCGGGAGCATAAACTCCATCACGATCGGGATGAACTCCTCCGGCTACAGAAGCGCGTTGACGAGGCCCGCGAGGAACTCGACAAGGGCGGCATTTCGTCCAAACGCCTCGATGACCTCTCAGCCGACCTGCAACGCGACATGCCCGAGGCGGTCCAGCGGAAGCTGGCCGGCGACCAAACGCCCGCCGCAACGGAAGCGCGCTCAGTCACGCCTGGCCAGGGAATGCGCGCCACCGGCCCCGTCTCTGGCCCAAGCTTCTGACACCGCAGGATCATTGCTGCATCCGCTCCCTTAAGCTCGCTGAACTAAGGCAATTGTCACGCTTGAACCTTTGGCGCGATGGATTCACCCTCCCAAAGAATTGAGTCGAGGCGCCTTTGCCTGAGGAGGGGTCATGACCCGTCGATCCGCGGCGAACGTGCTGATTATTGAAGGATGAAGAGGCAATCGCAAACGACCTCGTCCACGTCACAAAGGAACTTGGTTGCCATGTGATCGGCGTGGCAACGACCCACACCGAAGCGACCGTGCTCGCCAGACAAACGTTTCCTGATCTGATCCTCAGCGACATAAAACTCGCGGACGGCAGCTCAGGCCTGGACGCCGTACTCGAGATACGCCGGGTCGGCGAGGTTCCTGTAATCTGCGTCACCGGCTCTCCAGAACGGTTGCGAGGCCGGACCGATCTTTCAACATTTTTTGTCCTTCCAAAGCCGTACCGCGACGATGCCCTCAAGGCTACAATTGCGCTGGTGCTTAGCTGCCGGTCCGATGACTCCGATGATCTGCGCGACACCCGGCTGAAATCTGATTTTTAGCGCTTGCGCCTCAGCCTAAACTGATCAAGGTTAACGCGTTCCAGCCTGATCGCGTTCGCGCGAGCGCAAGCCGACTCCCAAGGGTGCCCCAACAAGGGTGACGTCTATGGCAATCGATCGCGATGCGACATTCCTTGCCGCGGTCGTCAACGGTGCGCTGGATGGCATCGTCTCCATCGATGAGAGCGGCTGCGTGTTGTCGATCAACCCCGCGGCAACCAGGCTTTTTGGCTACACGCCCGAAGAAGTCATCGGCAAGAATGTCAAAATGCTCATGCCGGAGCCGTACAGAAGCCAGCATGACAATTTCGTCCGCGACTATCTGGAGAGCGCCATCGAGAAAATAATAGGCAGCGGGCGGCAGGTCGAAGGACAGCGCAAGGATGGAACGGCTTTTCCCATGGAGCTCGGCATCGCCGCCGTCCGAAACAACGGCGATCGCATTTATGTTGGCTTTGTCCACGATCTGAGCGAGCGTCGATTGTTTGAGGCCCGCATGCAGGAGCTCCAGGCAAATCGCCTGAACCTCATCGAAAATATGACAGTCGGTCTGGCGCACGAACTCAAACAGCCCCTGGCCGCGGCCGCCGCCTACCAGAGTGCCGCGCGCAGAATTCTCGACAAGCAGGATTTCTTCAACAAAAAGGAAGTCTGTCAGGCGCTCGACAACGCGACCGAACAAGTCTTTCGCGCCTCGCAGATAATGGACAACCTCCGCCAGTTCATTTCGCGCGGCGAAACGGAAAAATCCCTCCAGCATTTGAACGAAGTCGTCCGGACCGCGTGCGAATTTACCGACTCGGCTGCGAAGGAATACGACGTCAACACGACCGTGCGCCTCGATGCGGAAAGTGACCTTGTGCAGATCAACGCAATTCAGATTCAGCAAGTCGTCGTCAATCTAAAACGCAACGCCATCGAGGCCATGCATGACTCCGAGAAACGCGAATTGATAGTCTCCACTCAGGTGGTAGAAGGTGACAAAATAAGAACCGACGTAATTGACACAGGACTGGGTTTGCCAGAATTCCTCCGCGAAAAGCTATTCGAACCCTTCGCGAGCACCAAGCCGCATGGCCTGGGCGTCGGTCTTTCAATTTCGCGATCGATTATCAAAGAGCACCGCGGACAATTGACGGCCGTCTCAAATCCCGAGGGCGGCGCCATATTCAGTTTCGTATTGCCGCTGGCTGAGCCTTAATGCTTCAAGCCAGAGCTAATTACGATCGAAACCTTCGCTTGCAGGTTTTTTCATGCGAATTGCCATTTGTGCTGTGATTTTTGCCGTCCTCCCGAACGCTGTTTCGGCTGGCTCGAAGGGGGGCGTAGGACGGCAAGAAAGGGCAGATCATGCGCCAGCATGGAATTATATCCTCAAGCGGCAGCGAGGCGAGCGCGTCGGCGCGAGCGAAGCGACCGTCTGGCCCGATCCGCCCTCGATCTGCTGAATGCATCGCGTTCATTGCTGACCGGCACGTTCCGGATACTTGGCGACGCGTGGGCGAGATGACGACGCCGCACGGGCGTTTGATGCTCACCGCACTAGACGGGCTTACGGAAGGCATGACCCCATGCGCCGCATGGACGATACGCGTAACATGCGCCGCTTCTACCGCCTTGATGTGCAGCGCGATCTATTCGGGCAACGGCGCTTTATCCGCGAAGGGGAACGCATCGGCAGCGCCGGACAGGTGCGAACCATCCCCTTTGACACCGAGCCGAGGCCCTTGCCGCCCTTGCCCGCCAGCGGCGCGAGCGCCGGGGGTATTCCAGCGTGTGACGGAAGGGATCGCCCCTGGCGTCACCTCTTTGAGGCACCGGATTTTATTTTGTTGCCTAGGAAATAAAATTCGGATAGTTTCCTAGTTAACAAAGGATTTTCGTGTTGTCTGACGTTCCCGATCTGACCGCCCATCTCGGCTATTGGCTCCGCCAAGTCTCCAACCACGTCTCCCATGCCTTCGCCCGCAAACTGGCCGCAAAGGACGTGACGGTTGCGGAGTGGGCGTTAATGCGCGTCCTCTACGGCGAGCAGCCAACCTCACCGAGCCGCTTGGCGGAACACATGGGGCTGACGCGTGGCGCCGTCACTAAGTTGGCAGACCGCCTCATCGCTAAGGGGCTGATCGCGAGACAGGCGAATACCAGCGACGGTCGGGCGCAAACGCTCGAATTGACCGCTAAGGGGGAGGGCTTTGTCCCCGAACTTGCCGCCCTTGCCGATCAGAATGAGTCGGAGTGCTTCGCGCATATGCCGGATGACGACCGCAAAGCACTGGAGCGCATTTTGAGAGATGCAGTCGCACGGTTCGGCATCACCGCCATCGCGACCGAATAAGAGCATCTCAATTCCAGAAAGGAAAATAGGATGGATAGTCGCCTGAAAAATATTGCTGAAAAATGCCTGCGCGGAGCGGAGGATAATTCAATGACGTTTCCGCAGATCGTAGGAACACTGATGGAGGAGGATTTTGAAAGCTACGCCATCGACTTCCGGCGCGCTTGTGCCGTCTACTACCGTCCGGATGGCGATAGCATCGAATTGCCGACACATCAGCCTCTTGCACCGGTCGCCTCGACTTTCGACACAGGCGCCGTCCAGAGCGCGATCCGCGAAGCGCAGCAGCTTGTACCCGGATACACCTACGCAGGCTTTTGCGGGAAGGTGATGGCGGCTGGTTGCGCAGGCTACATCGTTTCATTCAGCGGGCGGCGGGCCGTGTACTTTGGCCGGACAGGAGAAACGCACGTCGAACACTTTCCCCAATAGGACTAGGTTCTGCAATAGGGTAGCGAGGCTACATACATGATCGCGGGATCGATTGCGTTTTTCATCCGCAACTTGCCAGCGGCCCTGCTGGTTTCCGCTCTTTTGCTCGGCGCGGCAGGACTGCCACGCAGGAGTGATGTTGCAAGCCGCTTTTTGGGTTGGATTCTGCTCCTGCCTATCGGCGTGACTGGCCTCTGGGCTGGAATCGCGCACATTTTTTATCCGAGCGTCGCTGCCGCTTATATTGGATGGGAGGACAGCCCGCTTCAGTATGAAGTCGGAATGGCCGATCTTGCCATTGGCGTCACGGCCTGCGTGGCCTTCTGGCGCACATGGGACTTCAGGGCGGCGGCTGTCTGTGCTGCCTCGATTTTCCTGCTTGGCGATGCAATAGGGCATGTTCGCCAGATGCTGACCACAGGCAACTTCACGTCTGGAAACGCGGGTGTACCATTCTACATGGACATCATCGCCCCCTTGCTTGCCATTGGCTTACTCATTGCCGCGCGTAGGGCGAGCTCAGTCGGAAGATAGAATGCGATTAGAAAATTCACTTGGAGAGTTCTTAATGCGTATCGCGATTTGCGCTGCGATCCTTGCCAGCGCAGCTTCGGCGGGCTCGAAGGCCGCTGACTACCTCGTCGCCGAAGAAATCGCGGGGGCGTGCGACGGCAAAAAAGGGCAGATCGATCCCGACGCGGTCATGGAGCGTGATCTCACCGGGGACGGCAAGGCGGATCTAATCATTAGCCATGACGGCATCAAATGCCCGGGCGGGGCGCGTAGCGGCTTCTGCGGGATGCAAGTCTGTACAGTCAACATCTATGTGCGGCGGGGGCCGCTCCTGAAGCTGTCGCATGAGAGGCTGGGCGCGCGCGTGCGGGTCAATACCAGCCCCGTTCCCACGATCACCATGTACGCCCATGGCGGAAGTCAGGGCAGTATCCGGTGGAATGGAAGCGCCTTTATCCCGTTCTGTCCGGCGGGCAAGGATCAGGCCGGCACGGCTGAGGGAGGCGAGCAGCGGTTACAGATGCGCCTTGCGCCGGCAAATCTTGTAAATGACGCTCAAGCTAGCCATGCCGGCGTGTCGATGGTGCCCCACAGTCTGGACAGACACCAGACCCGATAGCAATCGCGGAAATCAGCCATTGGCCATCGAGCCGCCCCGCGTCCACAATCCTTACGGCCTTTCCTAGGGACCAAACCGATTTTCTTTCCACACAGCCAAGTTATCGTTTGCCGCGCGGATTGCTCAAGCGAGCAAGAGAAAGTGAGGAAGACCCGATTCTTTGCTGACCCCGTCACGAAGGACCTTCGAAGTGATCGAGGCTGAGTTCGTCCTTGAGCTGCTGATACGGCTGTTTGCAGACCAATCTCGCCTTGATCGTGGCGGCGAGCTTTTGAGGTCCGCATCGGCTGGCAAGTTGGACAGATAGCATTTTTGCTCGCCGGTCGATCGGCGTTCGCCGACGAGCCAGACCTCCTCGTCCGGCATGCGCTGCACGCGATTGTCGCGCATGCGGTTCTTATGCCCATTTGCAACGGGGATACGGCGCGCCGCGAAGAGACGCCGCTTCTGCGGAGACGGCGGGCTGTTCCGGGACGTGTAGAGCGTCTTGGGCGGCCCATACTCCTTGGGGGCGTCTTTCCAGTGCAAGCCATGCTTTATGACATATGACGATCCCGCTGACGACGCGCCGGTTGTCCATTCGCGGCACGCCATGCGACAGCGAAAAAGAAGGGGAAATCCGCGCCATCTGCGCTTCGCTAAGCAAACAAATCACCCGTCAAGCGTGCTTATCCAGAGACCTGAATCACGCCTCAGCCAAAAATAATAGGTCGTGAGCCTAGGCCTCTGTAACGAAATCACGTTGTTAGCAATTCAGCGCACGCTCAATCCGCCCTATTTGATTGAACAAACCAAGCTTCGGTTGGAGCCGACATGCGAGCGTGGAAGATTATCGCGTTCTTTGCCGCTGTTCTGGCCGCACTTGGCGCTTACTGGGTCTGGCCGCGCGAGAGCGCCAAGCTGGCGAGCAGCGTGCCTCCACCAATCACTGTTACCGCCGCCTCAACCACGACCGCGGATGTGCCCATCTTTCTGCGCGGCCTCGGCACGGTCACTGCTTTTAATACGGTCGCCGCGCAAAGCCGCGTGGTTGGCAACATTGTTCGAATCAACTTCAATGAGGGGCAAGAGGTCAGGCAGGGCAACACTCTTGTTGAGATCGACCCTCGCCCTTTTCAGGCCGTGTATGATCAGGCCAAGGCTTCGCTCGCCCGTGATCAGGCGACGCTCTTGAGCGCCCGGCAGGATCTCGCGCGTTACGCCAAATTGCAAAGCGGGAATTACGTCACCCGACAGCAGTTCACTCAGCAGCAATCGACTGTCGCTGCGAGCGAAGCCACGATCCAGCTGGACAATGCGGCGGTCGAGGCGGCCCAGCTCAATCTCGACTATTGTTCCGTGAAGTCGCCGATCGATGGGGTCACCGGCCTCAAGCAGGTGGACATCGGCAATTTGGTGCAGGCGAATAGTCAGACGCTGGTCGTCGTCACTCAGATCAAGCCGATTTACATCGTCTTTACGCTGCCGGAAGCCGAATCGTTGCGCGTGCGAACGTCGATGGCTGGCGGAATGCTGACCGTTCTCGCTTTCGACCAAGCCGACCAACGCGAAATTGCGCGCGGCGTTCTCAAACTCATCGACAATCAGATCGACCAGACGACCGGCACGGTGAAACTCAAGGCGCAGTTCGCCAATGCCGACGGGAGCCTATGGCCGGGCCAATTCGTCAACGCGCATCTCATCGTCGAGACTGTGAAGAATGGAGTCATCGCGCCGAGTATTGCGGTGCAGTCCGGGCCAAACGGCAACTACGCCTATGTTATAAAGCAGGATAGCGTTGTCGAGATGCGGCCGATCACTGTGTTGCAGACGGAACATGACACTGCGCTGATCGGCTCGGGCTTGCGCCCGGCCGAAAAAGTTGTCACCTCCGGCTATTCCCAGCTTGCGCCAGGCATGCGTGTAACGGTGAAGGACGAAGCGCCCGCGTCCGCCACGGATAAGCGTGAGGCGGGCCGATGAACATCTCGACGCTCTTTATCCTGCGTCCCATAGCAACCTTTCTTCTCATGCTCGCCCTTCTTGTGGGGGGCGTCACGGCCTATTTCCTCTTGCCCGTCGCAGCAATGCCGGAAATCGAGTTTCCGACCATTGTCGTCACCGCAAATCTGCCGGGCGCTGACCCAGAGACAATGGCGGCTTCGGTCGCCCAGCCTCTCGAGCGTCAGTTCGCGGCCTTGCCCGGCGTCAATCAGATCTCTTCGACTAGCATTCTCGGTTTTACGCAGGTCACATTGCAGTTCGACCTATCGCGGCAGCTTGATGGAGCGGCGAGCGACGTGCAAGCGGCCATCAGCGCGGCGCAGGGAAATCTACCAAAAAATTTACCGACGCCGCCGACCTATCGCAAGGTCAATCCTGCGGATAGCCCAGTGATCATTCTCGGCCTGACCTCCAAGGCGCTGCCGTTGGAAACCGTCGACCAATATGCTGACCTCAATATCGCGCAGCAAATTGCGACCATGTCGGGTGTGGGCCAGGTGCTGATTTTTGGTCAGCAGACCTTTGCGCCAACGATCAAAGTGAACCCCGCCGCGCTCGCCTGGCGTGGGATCGGTCTCGACGCCGTCGCGAGCGCGGTTTCGAACAACACCGCGCAACTGCCGGTCGGGGCACTGCAGGGAAGCGAGCGTGCGCTTCAAATCGGCACCAACGGGCAGCTGTTCAATCCGAAAGACATAGGCCGCGTCATCGTCGCATATCGAAACGGCGCGCCGGTACGGCTCGATCAAGTCGCGAACGTGGTGGTTGGTCCTCAAGACCCGTTGCAGGCTGGCTGGGTGAAACTCGAGCGGGGTGAGATGATCGGCATATGGCGCCAGCCAGGCGCGAATACCCTAGAACTTGTCGACGCGATTAAGGCTGCCTTGCCGCGGCTCAGGCAGGGCATGCCCGCGAGCATCGAACTTTCCGTCGTCAGCGACCGGTCGGTCTCGATCCGCGAAAGTTTTGCCGACGTGAAGTGGACGCTCGTAGCGGCGGTCGTGCTGGTCATTCTTGTTATTTTCGCATTCCTGAGAAATATCCGCGCAGCAGCGATCCCCAGCGTCACCGTGCCGCTGTCGCTCGTCGGCACATTCGCCGCAATGTATGTTCTCGGTTACACGCTAGACAATCTCTCGCTTATGGGTTTGACGCTGGCAGTCGGCCTCGTCGTCGACGACGCGATCGTCATGGTGGAAAACATCTTCCGCTATCTGGAGCGAGGCCAGGATGCCAAAAGCGCCGCGATCGACGGCGCTCAGGAGATCGGCTTCACCATCGTTTCGATCACGATTTCACTCATCGCCGTTTTTATTCCGATTCTCTTCATGAGCGGCATCGTCGGCCGGTTGTTTCGCGAATTCGGCGTCGTGGTGTCGACAGCTGTCGCGCTTTCCGCTCTAATCGCGCTGACGCTTTCGCCGATGATGGCGTCGCTTCTCCTGCTTAATCCCGAAGAAGCGCGGCATGGGCGGCTCTATGATCTGAGCGAGCGTGCCTTCGACCGTGTCGTCGCCTTTTACACGCGCGGCCTTGACTTCACGCTTCGCCACCAGCCCTCGATCATGACGCTCAACATCGCGCTTATTTTCGCTTCGGGCTGGCTGTTCTATCACCTGCCGAAGGGTTTCTTCCCGCAGGAAGACACTGGAATCGTCTTCGGCGTCACCCAGGCCGACGAGGATATTTCCTTCGACGGCATGGCGCAGCGCCAGCAAAAAGTTGCTGAGATCATCGCGCAAGACCCAGCGGTCGAATCTTTCGGCTCCTTCATTGGCGGCGGCGCCAGTTCCGGAATGAATACCGGGCGCTTCTTCATCCAGCTCAAGCCTTTTACCGAGCGCTTGGCTAATGCCGATGCAATCATTCAACGGCTTCGCGGCAAATTTAGCGAGGTGCCTGGCGTCATGACGTTTCTGCAGTCCATCCAGAACATTCGGATCGGCGCGCGCCTGACTGCGACGCAATATCAATACACGCTTCGAGATATTGATTTGCGGGAGCTCAACGACTGGGCTCCGCGTGTGTTCGCTAAAATGCGCACGCTTCATGGGCTCCTCGATGTCGCGAGCGACCAGCAAACTGGCGGCTCGCGTTTGATGATCAATGTCGACCGCGATGCAGCGGAGCGGTTGGGAGTCCATGTCACCGGTATTCAACAGACACTGTACGACAGTTTCGGCAAGCCGTTTATCGCCCAACTTTACGGATCGACCAACACCTATCGCGTCATTCTTGAAGTTGAGCGGCAGTACCAGACAGGCGCGTCTGCGATTTCCCGGATCTATGTGAACAGCGCCAACGGGAAGCTTATTCCGGTTCAGCAATTCGCGACGCTGCAGCAGATGCCGGCGCCGATTGCGATCAACCATGAAAATCAGGTGCCGGCCGTAACCATCTCCTTCAACTTAGCGAGTGACGTCGCGCTCGGTCAGGCGGTGGCTGAAACTGAAACAGCAATGACGGAGATCGGAGCCCCGTCCTCACTTCAGGGATCGTTCTCGGGAACGGCGCGGGAATTTCAGCGCTCGCTATCGACGCAGCCGCTGCTCATCGCTGCAGCTCTCTTCGTCGTCTATATCGTGCTCGGCGTCCTGTACGAGAGCTTCGCACATCCTGTGACTATTCTGTTGTCGTTGCCATCGGCGGCGGTCGGCGCACTGTTTTTCCTCAACCTATTCGGCTTCGATCTCACCATGATGGCGATCATTGGCCTGTTGATGCTGATCGGCATTGTCAAAAAAAACGCGATCATGATGGTCGATTTCGCGATTGAACGTACCCGGCGCGAAAGCATGTCGCCGCAACAGGCAATTCACGAGGCCGCTATTCTGCGCTTCCGCCCAATCCTTATGACGACGATGGCGGCGATCTTCGTAACGCTGCCGCTAGCGGTAGGTTTCGGCGCCGGCGCGGAGTTACGCCAGCCTTTGGGCATCGGGGTTGTCGGCGGGCTGATCGTCTCTCAGGCCCTCACCATTTTCACGACGCCAGTGACGTATCTATATATGGAGCAAGTTGGTACGTGGCTGTCATCAAAATTCGGGCGGGGCGCATAGGCGTCCTGTCGCCGCAAAGCGGCGTTGCGGTTCCTGCGCCGAGCGATTGGTCAAAACGGCACACCGACGAAGATCAGGATCGATAAGAGCGGCGCCAACACCGCAGCGATCGAGGGCTACAACGCGGAGCACGCGGCCGCTATCGAAATTCGGCGAACGATGTATCTAAACAACATCGTCGAAGAGGACCACCGCGCGATCAAGGGGTGGCGCGGCCAACACTGGGGTTCAAATCTTTCGGTCGGCCGCAGCGACGCTCGCCGGTGTTGAGCTCATCCACATGATCCGAAGGGGTGATGTCACATTAACCGGCGGGTAGGCTTCGGTGGGCCATTCAGGCGGCATGAACCCCTCGCCCGTCAGTTACAAGCGCACCGCTTTCCGCCGCAGATCATCGCCCACGCCGTCTGGCTCTATTTTCGGTTCCCGCTCAGCCTGCGCCTTGTCGAGGAAATGCTACTCGACCGCGGGATTGTTCTCTCGTATGAAGCCATTCGCCGCTGGGCCATGAAGTTCAAAGCCGATCGCACGCCGCCTGCAAGATTGATTGCCAGGACAAAATCAGACGCCCCCCGCTCCGAGTTGGGAAAGCGAGGTATGGACTGATTGTTATCCGACGATCACAAACTGCGAGCAGGGCTCTCAAACGGCTGCTGCGCTTTATGCAGCTCAGAGACGATCCGGACGCAGTTGGTCAATCGTCGTCGTCCTCGAACGTAACCGCGACCGCGGAATTCGCCGAAAGACGCACGCGATCGCCCTCGACGTCGGCGATCAGTCCAATGTCGATGTAGTGATGCCGCGCATTATTCCCGTCCTCTCCACGATCGGTTTTCGACAGCTTAAGGCGACGGTCTTCGATGCGATCCACCGTTCCGACGTGGACGCCGTCGGCTCCGATAACTTCCATGTGTTCCTTCACGCGTGACATATCCATTTGATCCTCCTCGGCGTAGCTCAACGCGCGGTCACACCATCTTGTTTCACGGTGCGTGCGTGTCTTATCTGCGCGGCAATAGCGCTGCGGCTAAGCCATCAACTCCAAACGGGGAAGGTTTTGCGGCCCGCCCAGCCGCGCCGCGATCAAGCGAATTGGCATGCCGACGAGCGACGACACGATCCTGCGCTGTCTTAAGCGACGGGTAGCGAACGCGCCATTTCGACGCCGTGCCAGTCGCGCATCCGAGCGCGCGACCAATCGCCCGGGTAGCGGCGCCCTCGGCCGCCATGAGCACGATTTGCGCCTTCAGACGCGTGCGATGCTCGGTTCTGGTCGAGCGCGCCAAACCCTTGAGCTCGATCCTCATCCGTCAATTCAATCCGCGTCGCTTTCAATTGGCTGCTCATGCAGCCTTGCATCACAGCGATAGTGGTTGCTAGTGCCATCGAATAGCACCCGCAGCGTGACGCTGCCTCACGCTCCGTGGGCGAAGTTGGCGACCGCTTTCCTCCACCTCCGTGACGTAGGTAGCCTCATGGGCTGGGCCTTCGGCAACGACACCACGAGGCCCGCTAGGCGGCGGGAGCCGCTGTCACGGCATCGTCGACTTGAGTTCAATCTTCTCGCCGTCGACAACGAACCTGCCGAAGCCTTGATGGTGGATCGTTTTCGCATCCTTCATTGCTGGGTAGATCCACGCCTTGAGGCCTTCCAGAACGAACAGGCCGTATTTGTTGACAAGGCGGGTATCGACGACCCTGCATTCGATGTTGGCGAAGCACTCGACAATCAGCGGCGCCGAGACCCGTTCGGCTTCCTTCGGCGTCAGGCCGAAGGCCTTGAACTTGTCGACCTCCCGCCCAGAGCAGTTTCCGATGGCGACGACCTTCTCCGCGAGTTCGGCGGCAGGGATCGCGATCACGCATTCCTTGGTCGCGCGCAGCGCCGCGAAGCTGTGGTCTCGGCCACTGACGATGCAGGCGATTAGCGGCGGCTCGAAGTCCACCATCATGTGCCAGGACATGGTCATGATATTCGGCCTGCCCTTGTGCGCCGTGGTGAGAAGGACGACCGGCCCCGGCTCGATGAGCCGGTAGACCTCGGACAGGCGCAAATCCCTCATGGTGAAGCCTTCGCATTTAGATTCCGTGAACGGGCTTTCCAAAGCCTCTATCACGCCCGCATCGTCCGCCCTGCCGGTCACGTTGACACGCCCGGAAACCGAATGCCAGCGAAGGAAGTCCTCGCGCGCCGGCTTCAGCAGTTCCGCGCCGCCCTCCATTGAGAGCTAGCGCTCGGTGTCTTGGAGCGGGACGGGCATACGACTGTCGTCGCGGCACAAGCACCAGGCGTGCTTTCTCTTAAGCAACGCCCCGACCGTGGAGGTAGTGGCGCGGCGTTTTGCATTCTTCGCAGAAGGCCTTTCGATTACTGCGTGGTGGCCTTCGCGCCGCCTTCGCGCAAGTATGGTTCCGCGTGATAATGTTGGTGCACGCGAGTTTCCCACTCCCGATCCATCCAGCTCTCGTCGGAGTAACCCGGCGAGCTCTCGACTAGCTCCTGACTCGCGTCCGTCACATATCCGCGACGGCCTTTGTCGACTTTCAGCGCGTTCCACGGCATCGGATGGTGTCCCGGATGCAGGCACACAAAGCCGCAGAAGTCGACGACCGCATAGAGGAGCCGGCCCGAAGCCATATCAATCATAAGATGGTCGATTTGACCGATTTCTTTGCCGCACGGGTCAAAAACGGCCGCGTTATCGATATGCTCGCTCGAGATCAGGTTCACTTTAAAGCGTCCGGCCGGACTGGTCGGTGAGGCGCTTTGGCGGAGAAGGGACATCGTGCCCGCTTAGCGTTATGAATGCCGCGAAAGCGAGCACGAGCGATCGGAAATTAATCAAATAAACCATCGATTTACAATCGGCAGCCTTTTGACTGGCTGTTGTTTCGGATATTTGGACCTGATTAAGGATTGCGCCCGAGGCTGGCGCCCACAGTTTAGCGGGGAAGCAATTGTGATGGCGCCAGCAGCGAGATCAAGACGCACCAAATTGCCAGCAAGTAGTTTTGCAAATTTGATAAGGGGCGGCAAGAAGCGATTGGCGCGTCTCTTTTTTGCAGACGTCGAAAAGACGCCGTCGACCGGTCCCTTGAGCGTGAAGTCCGATGAAACGAGCGCCCGGCTTCGCGCTGCTATGGATGAACTGCCAGAAGGAATCGTGCTGCTCGACCCAGATGGCCGCTACATTCACTGGAACAGGGCTTATGCCGAGATCTATCAGCGCAGTGCAGACCTATTCGAAGTAGGCGTCCGCATGGTTGACACTTTACGAGTCGGCGTCGCACGTGGGGATTATCCCGACGCGCTCGGTCGCGAGGAGGCGTGGATCGAGGAGCGAATGAAGATTCTCGCAAATCCTGGCAAGCGCCACGAGCAGCGCCTCGCCAACGGCCGTTGGATCTTGATCGACGAGCGTCGACTTGCCGACGGATGTTCGATAGGGATGCGCGTTGACGTAACAGAGATGAAAAACCGCGAGGCTTCGTTCCGGCTGCTCTTCGAAAGCAATCCAATTCCGATGTTTGTCTTCGAAAAAACTTCGCATGCGATCATGGCCGTCAATGACGCCGCGGCAGCTCATTACGGCTATGACCGGGGGCGGCTCCTGCGCATGAGCTTCGACCACCTTGTCGATGAATCCTACCGTTCGGATATTGATGCGGTAGCGGACGGAAATCGACGAATCGCCCTCGCCGTTCATGTTTGCGCGGATCACACGCAGATCGACGTCACGACTTATTCGCAGGATTTCACTTTCGAGGGATGTGCAGCAACCCTAGTTGCAGTTGTCGATACCACCGAACGCAACAAGACCGAGGCGCGCATCGCCTTTCTAGCGCGCCACGATGTACTTACCGGCCTTGCAAATCGCGCCTATTTTAAAGAGCAACTGAACGAACAGCTGGCGCACGCCGCGCGGGGCGCTTGCAGCCTTGCCATTCTGCTTGTCGATCTCGACTCTTTCAAGAAAGTCAATGATACCCTCGGGCATTCGGTTGGGGACCTATTATTGCAAGAAGCCGCCAAGCGGCTTGTGGAAGCAAGTAGTGCGGGTGACCTAGTCGCCCGACTTGGTGGCGACGAGTTTGTCATCCTTCATCGGGCCGCAGATGACCCCAACGAGATACCAGACCTCGCTACCCGCGTTCTCGAAGCGCTATCACAGCCTTTCGAGATCGAGGGACAAACCATGTTAATCGGCGCAAGCGTCGGGATCTCCGTCGCAACGAATGAAATTCGCTGCCCAGAGACCTTGATGCGTCAGGCCGATTTGGCGCTGTACGCCTCCAAAGGCAAAGGCCGAAGAATGTTTTCGTTTTTCGAGCCGGAATTAGATATCGTGTCCCGAGCGCGCGCAAAACTGGAGGCGGAACTTCGTCTAGCGCTCGCGAATGACGAATTGGAGGTTCATTATCAGCCGATCGTCGATTTGCGAACGGGCCGTCTCAAATGCATGGAGGCGTTAGTCCGCTGGATGCATCCATCGCGCGGCCTGGTCATGCCGGGCGAGTTTATTCAGTTCGCTGAGGAAATTGGATTGATCGGCGCAATTGGCGAGGTCGCGTTAAACAGGGCTTGCCGCGACGCAGTTAACTGGCCCGATGACGTCAAGGTCGCGGTCAATTTCTCGCCAATGCAATTTCGCTGCGCGAATATCCTTGCGCTTGTGATGCAGGCGCTGCAACGCTCCAGTCTGCCGGCGACGCGACTTGACGTTGAAATTACCGAGACGCTTCTGATGGAAAACTCCGAGGCCACGCTTGCGACACTCGACGCCCTCCGACGTCTCGGTGTCGGCATAGCTCTCGATGACTTTGGCACGGGATACTCGTCGCTGTATTACTTGCAGAGCTTCCCCTTCAGCAAAATTAAGATCGACCGTCGCTTTGTGCACGCCATTGACACGCGAACCACATCACAAGCGATTGTGCGGGCGGTCGTCGCGATGGGCGCCAGCCTTGGCATTGAGGTCATCGCGGAAGGGATCGAGCGGCGCGAAGATCTAGACTATCTGATTGACGCGGGTTGCCATCATGGTCAAGGCTTTTACTTCGCGCCAGGCCGCCCAGCGCATGAATGTCTAGGCCTTAACAGCGTTGAGAACGAAGAGACAGCAGCGTAGCCTCCTATGCAGGGCGTTTCTCGAAGGTCTGGCATCAACGTCGTAGTGTTTCATCTATTGTTTTTGGGTGGCGTAACGCCCCCGCGCCGGTTTGCCGGTTCTCTCGTGTCAACCGGCACGGTCGCTCTTTGGCCGCCCCCTTTCGCGCGGACTGCGGGGCTCACGCCGGAGAGCCTTTCGAGATTTCCATGCAGAGCCTGTCTTTGGACCAAAGAAACGCATCACCATTTGGTGCTCCCACTTGACCCGGTTAGCCTGTGGTTAACCAAAGGCGGCGCCGCTGCCAAGGGGGTAATCGGCGAGAACTCCCAGCAGGTAGCTGCGAATATTGGGTGCGATCGGGAGGCGGCCGCGTCGCATCGACCATCACGATTCAGCAGCCAGCTGCAACGCCCTCGGCGCACTCAAAGGTCCCGGTCTCATCGTCGAGCCGCGACGCGCCCCCCAAAGCGGGCGCGCCGATGGTTCGTGCGCGCGGTCATGTCTTCGGCCTTTCGTAGCGCAACTTTCGCCCGCGGGCCCTGATGTTGTCCGCTGGTCTCTTGCCCCGATCACATTAGCGCGCTCTTCGGGGCAGACATCGCCGCGGGATTTGAGATCAATTCGCTTGCCTTCGCATCAGTTCTTTGTCGCCCTCTACTCCGTTGCGTGGGCTTATCGCTAGCCCAACCGCGGATTACCTTCGTTTACGCCAGCCTTTGCGCCTCCGCAGCATAACTCGCCCCGCTGCGCAGGATTGCAAAAAGGATGCGCGCCAGTTTGTTGGCGAGGGCCACCGCGACGAGCTTGAAAGGCTTGGTCTCCATGAGCTTTTTGGCCGCGGGCCTTCAAAGCTTGAGGCGTCTTGGACGCTTGCCGCTATCGGTTGGGCCGTGATCGGGCCGACGCCTGGGATGCTCATCAGGCGCCGCGCAGTCGCGTCGGCTTTCGCCTTTTTCATCAACGCCCGGTCAATTGTGTCGATGGCCTCATCAAGCGTGCGTAGCTGAACAGCCAAAGGGGTCAACGCCTCGCAGACGCAGGGCGGTATCGTCTCTTCGCGGGCTTCAATCAGCCTGGCTAGTTCCCGGGCAGCCTTATGCCCCTCTGCGCCGTGATCACGCCGATCTCGGCCAGATGTTTGCGCAGGGCGTTGATGAGTTGCGTGCGCTGACCCACAAGCATCTCGCGCGCCTTGTGATGCATCAGCACTGCCTGGTTATCCTCCGTGCGCACCCCAACAAAACGCATCGAAGGCCGCGCCACCGCCTCACAGATCGCCGCCGCGTCCGCCGCGTCGTTCTTCTGCCGGCGCACAAAGGGCTTCACATAGGCTGGCGGCATCAGCCGCGCATCATGGCCGAGCGCGGTCAGCTGGCGCGCCCAATAATGCGCTGAACCGCAAGCTTCCATGCCGACGAGACAGGGCGGAAGAGATTGGAAAAATGCCAAAAGCTGCCCTCGTCTCGCAGCGCGCGCGAGGATTACCTCTCCGGAAGCGTCGACGGCGTGGACTTGAAACACATGCTTGGCTAAATCGAGCCCAACGGTCGTGACACAAGATAAATCGATGCTAGGTTTGGCCATGGACGGCGCTCCTTGCAGATGGATTGCTTGACAACAACCATCTTGGCACAGCTCTCTCAGAGCTGAATGCCGGTGCGGCGCCGTCCACGCCATCACATTAACTCGTTCAAGGCGTAGCGAAGCTTATCGGTCTCGATTTCAGCGGGGTAACGCCACGGGCCTCCACTCCGCGATCGCCCTGAGGCGATGCAGATGGATGGCAATGGCGGAGTAGCGAGAGGGACGGGCTGGAACGAACAGGTTGCGGAGCGCGGAGAAGACTTCGACGAAATGCTGCAACCGCCGCCACGATCTGAACACCTGCATGGCTCTCTCGCGTTTTCGTAACGGGACATGGGAGTTCTCCGCGCGGTTGTTCAAGCCCTTGTGCGATCGATGCTCAACGCCCGGCATGATCTTCCGCCGAGCTGCGGCATAGGAGCCGAGCTTGGCAGTGACCATGCGCCGGGGGCGGCATCCCTGCTTATGGAGAGGCGCTTCAGCAATCGCCGGGCGGCCTTAGCGTTGCGGCGAACTTGGACGATTTCGTCGAGCACGTAGCCGTCCTGGTCGACGGCCCGCCAGAGATAGCGCGTCTCGCCGTTGATAAAGGTGACGACCTCGTCGAGATGCCAGACGTCGCGCCAGCCGGGCATCTTGCGCTACAGGCGGCGGGCGTAATCCAGTCCGAATTTCATGGCCCAGCGGCGAATGGTTTCATACGAGAGAACAATCCCGCGGTCGAGTAGCATTTCCTCGACAAGGCGCAGGCTGAGCGGGAACCAAAAATAGAGCCAGACGGCGTGGGCGATGATCTGCGGCGGAAAGCGGTGCGCTTGTAACTGACGGGCGAGCGGTTCATGCCGCCTGAATGGCCCACCGAAGCCTACCCGCCGGTTAATGTGACATCACCTTTTCATCAATGTTGTCGGGAACGAATAAGCGATATTCGTGTTGGTGAAGCATTCGACTTCGGCGCCACGCGCCCGACCCCGGCTACAGAAGCGACCTTCCAACTGCGCAATTGAAGTTCTTTTGCCCTCGGCGCCATGATTTGGAGATGGTCCAACAGAGGCGCTTCTACTGTAAGTCAGCCTCGAAAGGGCCGACTGAAATCTTGATTGATGGAGGAGATCCGAATGTCAAATCACTTCACTGGACTAAGTCTTGGGCCGCCGCTCGGCGATCAACGACTCGACCTCTGCGATCTGTATGCATTCCAGTCGCCCGTCGACAAAAACAGGACAGTGATCATCCTCAATGCAAATCCAACTGCCGACGCACTTCACCCCGACGCAATCTACCGCCTCAACATCGACAACGACGGTGATTATCTGACGGACATCGCATTCAGCTATGTATTCTCGGTTCCGCAGAACGGCAGACAGACTGTCAATGTCTTCGTGGCGACAGGCTCGGAGGCCCGCTCGGTCGACGCGCTGGGCACCAAGATAATTGCTGAGGCCGAGGTCTCCTTTGGCCCCGTGCCGAATATCATCACGTCGGACCATTACACATTTTTTGCTGGCAGTCGCAGCGACGCCTTCTTTTTCGACTTCGACGGAATAAAGAATCTCTTCGACACGAGGGGAAAGCGAAACTTCACCGAACCTCATCTCGGCGGAAGATCTCCATGGACCGGCGTGGATTCCAACACAGAAGCCAACGTGTTCTCGATCGTGATCGAGCTGCCAACGAGCGAACTCGCTCCCAAACCCGAAATACATATGTGGGGACGGTGCAGCGTAAGACGCGACGGAAAATTTATCCACGTTGATCGCGCAGGCCATCCGAGCGTCAGCAGCTTCTTCAATACCGATGACACAAAGGAAGCGTACAACGCGAGCGAACCCGTGAGCGACCGGGAGCGATGGCTCGAGCAGTTCGTGCATCTGCTGGGGCATACCGGCAGTTACACGCGCGAGGAAGCAATTGCCGCGATTGACAAGGAGCGCACGCTTCCTGATGTGCTAAGTTTCGATCCGTCGAAGCCCGCAAAATATCCGAACGGGCGGCTCTTCACTGACGACGTGATCGATTACCGCATCGCGTTCCTTACAAAAAGTCAATGCCCGCCTACCGGGCTCAAGCCTCACACCGACATTCTGGACGAGTTCCCTTACATGGGGACGCCTCATTCGAAGAGCGGCGGCGCCTGAAGCCAGCGCGGGCGATGCCTCACAGCGAGAAGTGGCGCTGGCTTTCGGTAGAATCCGCGGCAGGTTTAGAGTCCAACGCAAGGCGGTCCTTGTCGAAGGACCGCTAGTGCCAAGGTTTTCGGATGCCGACTTTACGGACGCCTGCCATCCCTTGGCGGCGGGGCCGGCGTCTGAAAACCTCCAAAGAAGGAAACCGCGGGTCGGGAAGGGCGCCGTTGCCGCTGCGAGCTATAGGGAATTTCCAGGGTCTGTTTGCGAGGCGTAGGAACCGCTTCAGCCGATTTCGAAGGATTGAGCATAGCTCCGGGGAGTTCTCGGTTGGCAAGGGAATCGTATTTTTCGCGGTCAGTTCTCCTTCGAAATCCCCGGACCGGATGTCTCCTCCCTCGCGCTTCGGTTGTTTTCACTAACAATTTGATTTTTCTGCGTGGTGGCGGAGGTCCGCTACCTCCATTACCCCCCAAGGGAAGGTGCTGAATTTCCGTTGAGATTTAAAGGCGAGGTTGCGCGCCGCCCGATAAGGACACGGGAACCGCACCGGCTTTGATTTCAAGCGGGAACCCCTCTTTCTTCAACCCGCTTTCGTCTCATCGGCGCTGACGCCGGACAAGGGCGTGCGCCAGGCGGTAGCGACCTCGATCAGGGACGGCCGGCCGGCCTTGAGAGCGCGCGTGAAGGCGGCGGCGAAGGCGTCGTCGGTCTCGACCCGCGCCGCCTCAAGCCCGTAGCCCGCGGCGATGGCGACAAAGTCGATGCCCGGCACATCGAGGCCGGGCACGCGCTCCGCCTCCAGCACGCCAGCGAACCACCGCAGGGCGCCGTAGACGCCGTTACGCATAATCACGAACACCACCGGCACGTCGTGCTGCGCCGCCGTCCACAAGGCGGTGACGCTGTAATTGGCTGAGCCGTCGCCGACGACCGCGATCACCTGCCGGTCCGGCTCGGCGAGCTGGACGCCCACGGCGGCCGGCATGGCGAAGCCGAGTCCTCCCGCCGCCCCGAAGTAATAGCTCCCTGGCCGCTCCCAGCGCATGCGCTCCCACATGGCCTCGATGGTGGAGGTGGATTCATTGACATAGATGGCGTCGCGCGGGGCGAGCTCGTCGATGAGGTCGAGAACGCGCTCGGCGGTGAGAGGGGCGGCGCACGGCGCGGCGCGCGGGGGCGCTTCCCGCGGCGGCGGGGCCGCCCGCGCCGCCTCGCTCACCACGTCGGCAAGCGCCGCGAGGATGAGACCCACGTCGCCGACGACCGCGTCGCCCATCGGAGCGCGTGCGGCCTCGTCGGGATCGCAGGTGATCTGGATCAGTTCGGCCCCGGGCGGCAGCAGGGGGCCGGGTTCGTATTGGTGATAGCGGAACACCGGCGCGCCCGCGACCACCACCAGATCGTGGCCCTCCAGCAGCCGGGAAACGGAGGCCATGCCGGCGGGCAGAAGGCCGCGGAAGCACGGATGGGTGGTGGGGAACGGGCAGCGCGGCGCTGAAGGGGCGACCCACACCGGCGCCTTCAGCCGCTCGGCGAGGCGCACCGCGTGCGCGTTCGCCCGCGCCGCGTCGACGTCCGGCCCGAGGACGATGACTGGCTTGACGCTGCGATCGAGACGTTGGGCGAGCGCGGCCGTCGCGGCGGCGCCGAGAGCGCCAGCGGAAATGACGGTGCGCTCCAGCAGGCGCAGTGATTCCGGTTCGGCGGGCTTGGCCCAGTCGTCATAGGGAATGGAGAGGTAGACCGGCCCGGGCGCAGGCAGGGCGGCCATGTGCAAGGCGCGGCTCATGGCGAGCGGCACATCCTCGGCGCGCGCCGGCTCATGGGACCACTTCACCAGCGGCTTCGGCAGCGTGGTGGCGTCGATGTTGGTCAGCAGGGGCTCTATGCCGATCATGGCGCGGATCTGCTGGCCGGCGGTCACCACCAGCGGCGAATGGGCGTTCCAGGCGTTGGCGAAGCCGCCCATGGCGTTGCCTGTGCCCGCCGCGGAGTGGAGGTTGACAAGCGCGGTGCGCCCCGTGGCCTGGGCGTAGCCGTCGGCGATCCCGATGGCCGCCCCCTCATGCAGGGCGAGGATATAGCGAAAGTCGGAAGGGAAATCCTGAAGGAAGGGTAGCTCGTTCGAGCCGGGATTGCCGAAGATGGTGGTAACGCCGTGACGGCGGAGCAAATCGTAGGTCAGGTCGCGGATGGTCGTCATGATGCGCCTTCAGAATGGCCACGGCGATCGCCGATGCGGCGGCTCTTACACGGGCGCCGTCTGCGACGGCGTTCACCCGCTACGTTCTTATTCTCCGTCGCGCGACACGGCGCCATGAATGGCGCGGCAATGTTCGACGATATTTGGCTGCGAAACCACAAACCGCTTGAGCGGCGTGTCAATGTCGTAAAAATAAATGTTGGCGATAAATCCATAGATGGCCGCGTCGATGCTGGTTGGCCTCAATCCGTGCACATAGCCTTCGGCTGGAATCAAACTCGCGAGCGCTCCGAGGTCGGCAAGCCCGCGCGCATAGGCCATCTCAGGCGGATAGCGGCCGATACCCTGGTAGTAATAGCGCTGAAAATTGAATTCACGCGCCTTGAGAAGGTCTTCGGGTTGGAGGCTTGTATGCTCCCGGAGTAACGCATCGCGAAACGCTGGCCAGTAGCGCTCGTCTTGCCATCGCGAATACGACATGACCCAATAGAGGTCGTCGAGCATGCGCGTGACGAGCAGGTCCTGGCAACGCTGACTTGTGGTCAGCGCACGATCGATGGTCAGCTCATGTTTCTGGACAAGATGATCGATGATCGCCTCACTGTCGCCGAACGTTTCTCCATCCTCGACAATATAGGGGAGCTGGCCTCGCGGCGCTGAGGACGCGTCAAAGACATGCTCGTGACGAAAGGACACGCCGGCAAGCCGCAAAAAGGCGTAAACCTTCAAACCATAGCCGTTGTTGTCCGCGACGCCGTAGAGGCGAGGGTAGGAATAAAGCGTGATCATGACGTGTTCCGCACAAAAACGCTATAATCTCACGAAAGACACGGAACGGGCGGTTGCTTCTCCCATTCTCATAAGCCGCCGCCGCCATGCCTGTTCGCGTAATCGATACCCATCTGCACTTGGTTCATGGCGCGCTGGATGATTTGCATTGCGCGCTCGCGGTGTCCACCCTTGTTTGGCGTTGCAGCCTCTAAAGACGCCATCGCGTCCTGAAGCGAGGCGAGCGCGCGCTCCATATTACCTTGATAGGCGTTTGCAGGCGTGGATCGCAGTGCAAGAGTTGCCGGTAATGCAGCGGCGGCCAGCGTTAGCACCTGGCGGCGGGAGGCGGCGTCTTTGATCATGTTCGCTCCGTATTGAATACGTGAATGGCTGTCGCACGCTACGACGTTTGAATTTTGTCAGCAATCCCTCGCTGGTGCACCGGTGCGCCTTCATAGGCCATGCACAGGATTTGCGGCGCGTCGGCAGCAACGGCGCTTCTATCGTGGGGTTCATCGCGGTGCGCTGGGGGCTGCGCGTCTCAACTCGAGATAAGTGTCCTGCCCGTAATGCAGGGCGTTGCGCGAATAATAGGGCGGGACCTGCATGTCGAACTGCGCGTGCCCGTGGCTCACGTCGCTGCGCATGAGGTCGGTGCGGCTGGCGATATCGAGGACAAACCATTCGCCCGGCTTCAGAGCCACAGGCTGCGGCGTCAAGCTGAAACGGAGTCTCACAGGCACGCCCGGCGTAAGCGGCTCGGGCGCGTCGATGTCGATAGCGATCTCAGTGGCGGTGGAGCGCGCCTCGTCGATCCTGCGGCAGGCGGGGCGGATCGCGCCCATGGACAGGAGCTGGTAGGAGCCATCGGTCGAGCGGCGGCCCGTGCGGGCCACCACGTAAGAATCGATCTCGTTGGAACTGAAGGAGAGGCTCAAGGTCACGGGGCCGCTGAGCTCCATCTCCTCCTCTACGGCCATCTCGAAGGTGAGGCGCTGGTTAGCGACCTCGTCAAAGCCGGCGCATACTATGGCGCCGAGGGGCACCGCCGCCCATCGATTCATTCCGTCTTCGCCCTGCTCGCTGGTGAGCCGATGAGTCACGGAGTCGGCGCCGCTGGAGGCCAAATAGAGCCGAAGCGGCGTGCTCCCTGGAAGCGGCCAATCTGCCGCGGACCCGTAGGCGCCCGCGCCTTCAATCCAATATCGCACCCGCGCCTGCGCGGCATAGCCGTTGTCGGCTCCGTAAAGGAGATGATCGAAGAAGGCGAGCGCTTCCAACTGCCAATGGTAGACCGGCAGATCGAAACTCGCAGGGCCGATGATCAGCCATCTTTGATCGCGCGGCGTCCCTGCATTCTCGAACAGGTCGTAGGCGCCGAACTGGTGCAGGTTTAGGTAGCCGGGATTCTGCACCACGACAAAGGGAACCTCGATATCGGCGAGAGCGCCGCTCGGGCCCTGCGGCATCGAGGCGGTGGCGCGCGTCTTGCCGTCGAGCATGAGTTCAGCAAATAACTCACGCGTCGGCCGCGTCGGGACCTGTCGCTGGAAGGCCTTCATGATCCGCGTCATCCGCTTCTTCACCTGCGGCCACCACAGGCGCTTTAAAGGCGAATTGGTGATGTGGCTCGCCAGCGCGCGAACGAGCGGCGGCACGCGTAGCGCGAACTGGAACGGCGTAAAGTTCGCGCCCATCCACAGCGCAAAGAAATCCGGCTGCGGCGCGCCGCCGAACATGGCGATGTGGCGGAAGAAGTCCGTGCACATCTCATTGGCGAAGAAGCCCTTCAGCGCAGGCGGACGAAGTCGGGCGACCTGAGGCTGGGTCAGCCCGTAATAGGATGTGCCGAAGAGTACGACCTGGCCATCGCACCAGGGCTGCGCCGCGGCCCATTGGATCACCTTGGCGTGGTCGGCCACGTCGGTGTCGTTGAGATAGACGGCGTCCTTGCCGCCGGACCGTCCCATGCCGCGCCGGGTGACGATGACATGAACATAACCTCGGTCAGTGAAGACAGGCGGGCTGCCCGTCTCATTGTTGCCCGCAGGCACGCCGGCTGCCTGCAACTCTTTCGAATAGGCGGCGAACGAGACGATGGCCGGATAGCGGCCCGCGACCTTCGGCACATAGACGTCCGCAGCAAGCGCTATTGCTGGGGCGACCTCGATCATCTGGTCCGGCAGAATGCGGCAGCCGAGCCTCGACTTCGCGGGCGGCCCGGGCTTCCAACCTGCGAGCTGGTCCCCGAAGAGGCCGCCCTTCAGCGGGATGAGATTGTCCCAGAAGCTATGTTTGCCTTCCCTGGCTTTCATCTCCGCCGCCTTGTTCTGTCCCAGGCGGCGCGCTTGTCGCGAACAGCCATAGGTGGGGGACGCTCATCCCAATACACCCGAATACCCACGTCCCGACGACTCAAACGACGCTACGACGAACAGGCTCGCTATCGCCGTTACAGGACAGGGGCGCGTTCATGATTCATCATTCTGTGTTGAGCTCGCGCGCGGACGGCGTGAGCGACGGAAACAGACCCCCGGCGTCCGTGGGATATCCCGCGGTCGCCATAGCGCGGGCCTTGGCCTCGAAATAGGAGCGCGACCAGTTCAGGCGCGCGCCTTGTTTCGATTGACCGACCGTCTCGGCGATGCTTTCAAGGCTGATCGGACGGCCGGCATTGCCCCAATTTCCTTCGGTGACCTCGTCGATCACCGTGAGGATACTACGGCCCGGATCGGACACGCCAGCGACCTCGGTGATGGCGGCGGCGACCCAGGCGTGGACCTCATTCTTGTGGTCGATGTTCATATAGCCCTCTGGAATGGAGATATGGACCAGGAACTTCCCGGGAGGCGAAACATAGTCGTCGCCAGTGCTGCCGCCGATCCACCAGTCGTCCTCAGCGAAGGCCGTGAAGAACACCCATGCGAAGCCACGGCCGCCGGGCGTGTTGGCGCCGCCCTCCATCTGAATCAACACATCGGTAAGTTTCTTTGCGAGCGCGGCCTTGGCCTCTTTGTCGAGGCGGCCGGCGGCATATCGAACATCCATGATGGGCATGGTCTGGCTCCTTGGTCGCGAAATGCGCGCGTCATTGGCTGGAGGCGGTCGTCACGCTACCTCGGCCTGTTCCTTTTCCCAGGCGCGAACCCGCTCGTCATGGATCATCGCAGTTTCAACGATGAGGACGTCTGTCGTGTCGGCCGCTTCGAATTCGACTATTTTCACTCCTGCGACGCCAAGGCTGTCGCGTCGACCTAATACAGCGTCACCGCACGTTAGATTTCCATCGACGACGAAGATATAGACGCCATGTTCAATCGAGCGCGGCGTGTAGGTAAATGTCCCCTCGCGATCTGTCGCCAAACGCGACACGCGCAGGTCCTGCGGAAATGGTAGAGCGCCGTCGGCGTCGCCAACCAACTGTATGATTTGGTTGCGGCGAGTGCGCAGATCGAAATGGCCGCGATGATAGGCGGGCGGTAGATAAAGTTGGCTCGGCAGCACCCAGAGATAGATCGCGTTCATGTCCTCGGGGCTGATGCTCAGCTCGCAATGCTTGCCGCCGGAGCCGGCCGAGAAGATGTAATAATCGCCTTGCCGCAACCGGTCGACCGTCCCCTCACCCGCGGTGTTGATGTGGGTCAGCTCGCCTTCGAGCACGAAGGCGCAGATCACGAAGTTATGGTGGGGATGCATGTTGTAACCGCAGCCGGCTCCGTGGAAGGTCTCGTCGCCGAAGACACGGATCGGGCCGAAGCCGGGGCGACCACCTTGATATTGATGGAAATTGAAGCTGGACTCGCGGCTGATGAAAGCGCCGGGATGTCCCGCCACATAGGACGACGCCGCACCATCGGAGCGGATGACGTCATGGCCGCGCTCATGGGCGCGAAGTACAAAAAAACGAGTCATGACTTTCCCCCTGCCTTCCGAGCCGATCAAGCGTTCTGGGCGAGTTGCGCGCCTCCGGCGGCATAGCCGATGACCACCATTTCAAATTGCGCCTTTGCCGTTCCGCAGTCGGGGCAGGCCCAGTCTTCGGGCAGGTCGGCCCAGCGGGTTCCCGGCGCGATCCCGTGTTCCGGCAATCCAAGCGCTTCGTCATAAGAGAACCCACATCCAAGACAAATCCAGCGTTTGAATTGCTCTGACATTATGGCCTCCAATAACCGCCGCAATGCGCGACAGGTGCAGCCTATCATTGAGCGGGCGCGCGCCCCTGTCCATTGATTGCGTCAGAACGCTAGGCAAAGCATCGTCAGAAGTGGTGCTAAATCCGAATTATGTTTCTCGTCGCCTCTTAGCCAAAATGAACTCGTGCTGCGCCAGACCAGCTACATGTCGGAAATATCGAGACCAGTCTTCTTCTGCGACGCCAGCCTCATCTCGCGCAGGACCCATTTCTGTGCGTCGTCCGGGATGAAAAAGCCCCCGATCCCCGACGAAAAGAGCAAGTCAAAAACCTGTTCGGAGACCCTCGTCAGCTCTCGCTCCATGTCCTCGCCCGGCTCCGGCTTTGGGGGGATCATGATGACGATCGTGTCATCCGCCTGCTCGATGATCTCGATTTTCAGATCGAGGCCCGGCGCGTAGCCGAACTGCTCGCACACGCTCCCGACCGGGTCGGCGAGCAGCTTGGCGCGATAGTCAGGATCGGTCGCGATGCGCTCATAGTATTGTTCGACGAAATCGGCGTTGTTCACTGTCGGTCCCCCTCTTTGCGGGCGGCGTTGCGCAGGGCCAGAAGCTTGAATTTGGCGGCCACGGGGACAAGCCAAATCAACAGCCCCTTGCTGGACCAGAGGTCCATCTGATTGAGGGGCGCCGTCGCGGGCTCCGAGTGAGGTGCCCGGGCAGGCGGGATGGTGAAGTAGATTGTGTCCCGGCGCTGCACCACCACTTTCACTTTGACGCCGGCGGGGACCTCGACGCCCATCGACCTGAGCGCCTCGACTGGGCTCCTTTCCACTTGGGTCGCGAAAGTGTCGTCCGTCCAGACGCGCTTGGTCAGTTCTCGTTCGAAATCCCCTGACACGGATGTCTCCTCCCATCGCGCTTCGGTCATTTTTTGCGCCGGGCCGACAATGGCTTCGGCTGGCGGCGGCCTTGCGCACGGCTCAACAGAACCGCAGGGCGGCGTCAGCTTCAAACGAATTTTCGGGGATTCTCGCAGTCCTATTATGACGAGGACGAACTTCGGCGAGACAACTTTGAAGTCGGGGTAGCCAAGGGGGTGAAAGACTGTAGCGGGTTGGGGAATAAGCTAACTATCTGATTTATTTGCGTGGTAGCGGAGGGCGTTTCAGCCAGGGACTGTCAGGAATCTTGTGTGCGGGAGTCTCACCACTGGAAGCAAAACCCGGGCCCGTCTCATGAGGCCAACAGTTACGATCAAGCGGACGCCTCTGATAGCCACGATTTTCGGGTTACTTATCGCGGCGATCGCGGGAACCACTTTTTCCCTCCAACGCCAACTCGCTGAACACCGGTGGGTCGAGCATACGCTCGCGGTACGAACATCCTTTCTACAGGCGCTTTCGACACTTCAAGATGCTGAAACTAATCAGCGCGGTTTTTTGCTGACAAACGACCAGGCGTTTCTAGGTCCATATCGAGCGGCAGTGGGCCGTATTCACACTGACTTGAAGATTTTTGATACTGAAGTCGGCGACAACCCTGCCCCTTTCTTCAAACGGCTTCCTAATGCCGGGCATTGGTGGCCAACGCCTTGGCCTGACCTATTTGAGCGCTTAGTTCAAAGCAGGAGGCGTGAATGCAGGAAGTAAAGAAGGCCAACCGCGGCTTCGCGTCTATGTCCCCGGAGAAGCAGCGCGAAATCGCCCGCAAGGGCGGGAAGTCCGTTCCCAACGAAAAGCGCAGCTTCTCTCAAAACCCTGAGCTCGCGTCGCGCGCCGGACGCAAGGGCGGGCAATCTGTCGACCCCAGCAAGCGTAGCTTTGCGAGAAACCACGCGCTCGCATCGGAGGCGGGGCGCAAAGGAGGTCACGCCTCTCACGGTCACCGAGATCCAACGGCGTGACTGCGGCCTAAGTGCGGGCCAGCGCACTCAGGCCGCTCGACGACAAGAGGCGACCTCGTCAGCGATCGGGAATATCGCTGCCAGTTCCGGGCGCCTGCAAGCTAAGCAAGGCTGAGGCAAAAGGACGCGCGCCAATGCTTTGGCGGATTGGCGCGAGGGGCACAGGCACCGTCGATGCGCGCTCGATTGTCCGGGGTGCGTTCGCGACGGCGAGAATCGCAAGCCATGGTCAGCCCTCGGGAGATTCGCCTCCCTGAAAGCATGGCCTCGGTCATCGCTCATGCGAGCAAAACACATCGCTCGGCGATTAGGGTCCCGGAGTGAGCTGGGTCGGATCATTTGTGAACCGCTCGGGGGCGTTTGCCCATATTTTGCAGACGTATTCATGCGGCGTGATGAACCGCCCCGGGTTTGCCGAAGGCCCCAACTCAAGCGGATGCCTGATGCACCGTTCGGGTCTTGGAGACCGTTCCGCTGGTCGGTCACGCTGTGGGGGATCGCGTGCGAAAGGTGATGTATTGCTTCTTCTTCTCCTGAATGGACGAAATCCCCGCGCCGAGTCTTGGCCAGGATAAATTTTCCCTCGGGAAATTTCCTCTGGAAGCCGCCGCGGCGCCTTCCCAGCTGCTTGCGACGGTTGTCACGTCTCCAAACCTATCTGCCAGCAATTCGCCTATCCGTTCGGCCCATTGCGGCACTGGCGGTTCTATCCAGCGTGGCGTCGAGCACCTTGTAATCGGCGCAGTCTTTTGGGCAACAATTGACGCTCAGCCACGACAAGACCTTTCACGTCCTGATCACCAACGCCCATCCTGCATCTTCCTTTGCCGCTCGGTCTCGCGGGCGCTGATGCCTGGCTCAGGAAAAGAGCCCTCGGTCGGGATAGCGCCGCCAGGCTCATAGGTGGCGATCACAGTTCCCTCGGCGTAACCTTATGGTCGACCATCCGGAGTATGCGCGCCGGCGTGCCGTCCCCGAACAGGCGCTTGCCACGCCCAAGCATTACCGGGAAGGTCATTAGCGTCAGCCGATCGATCAGACCGGCGGCGAGCAGGCCCGGGTAGATTGCGCTCGACCCCTGGATGATGAGGTCGGGGCCTTCGCTCTGTTTGAGCGCCGCAACGTCGTCAACGCCACCAAGACGGTAGCTGTTTTCCCACTCCAGCGGCTGGTCGCCTCGGGTCAGCACATGCTTGCCAGCCCGTGTGAAGGCCCTGCCCATCTCTGCGCCGTCGCCCTCGACATAGGGCCAATAGGCGGCGAAGATATCGTAGGTGCGCCGCCCGAGCAGCAAGTCATACTCACCGGCGAACAGCGACCCTATCGTCTCGAATATGCCGTCGTCGGCAAACCTGAATAGCAAGCCGCCCTCATCAAACCCACCTATATAGTCCTCGGTGGGGCCGCCCGGAGCCTGCATCACGCCGTCGAGCGAGAGGAAGACCGCGCCGGCGATCCTACGCATCGGCGTTCTCCCCACGGCGCGCTGCCTCGATCTTGGCGATATCGATCTTACGCATCGTCATCATTGCGTCCATTGCGCGCTTGGCCGCCGCCCTATCGGGATCGGTCGTCGCCGCAAGCAGCGCGCGCGGCGTAATCTGCCACGAAAAGCCCCAGCGGTCGCGGCACCAGCCGCACATGCTTTCTTCGCCGCCATTGCCGACGATCGCATTCCAGTAGCGGTCGGTTTCCTCCTGGTCGTCGGTCAGGATCATGAAGCTGACCGCTTCGTTAGGCTTGGAATGGGGCCCGCCGTTCAGCCCGATGAACGCGCGGCCGAGCACTGTGAATGCGACCGTCAATTCGTCCCCCTGCTTTGCCGACGGATTGTCGTTGGGCGAGGCGTTGGCGGTGCCGACATGGCTGTCGGGAAAGGTTGCGGCATAGAATTCGGCGGCCTCGCGCGCCTTGCCGTGGTCGAACCACAGGCAGGTGGTGAGCTTGTCGGACATGATCCTTCTCCTCGGTAAGCGGTTGTAGGGTCGATTGCGCCGCAGCCCAATCTGTTCCCGCGCCAGGTTTGATGGCCGAATGGTGACGGATTGGTCACGCCCTCGAACGGCAAGGGGGAGATCAAATGGGCGCCTTGGTCAATCACTGACAGCCGCCTTTCTTCAAACCTCAACCCCGTCCTCCGCACAGGGAATGTCATCCGCCCCCTCTTCGTCGTTTAACCAGAGTACCTCATCGAGCGCGGCTTCGACGCCCTCATCGACGCTTCTCGTCTCGTCGTTCTCGAGTTCGTCGAGCTCCGGCAGATCGCGCAGGCTGCCGAGCGCGAAGACTTCGAGGAAGCGGGCGGTCGTCACCCAGGCGATCGGCGCGCCAGGCTGAGGGGCGCGGGGCCCAGGCGTGATGACGCCGAGGCTCTTCAACCGGCCGAGAATGTCGCGACTGATGTCGTGGCCAGCAAGACGCGAGAGCTCAGCGCGGGTGACCGGCTGCTGATAGGCAATGGCCGAGAGCGCCAGCATTTCGAGTTTGGTGAAAGACGGCGGCCCGGCATCTTTTGCGCTGCCGAGCGCGCGAAGCGTCTCGGCATGGCGCCGGCGCGTGCGAAACTGCCAGCCTCCGGCGACGAAGACGATTTCGTAAGGTCGCCCTTTGAGCTCCTCGTTGATGTCAGCGATGAGCGCGTCGAGGTGGCAAGCGTCGCCGACGAGCCCGGCGAGCGTCTGGCGCGCGACGGGTCGCGCCGCGGCGAAGATGGCCGCCTCGGCGCGCATCATCCATTCGCGCCAGCGCATCCCGTCGGGCAAGTCGGACAGGTCGCGATCAAGACGGGCGGCGCCGGCGCGGCTCATAGACCATAGATCCTGAAGGTCTCACGCCCTGTGAGCTCGCGCGCGGCGCCAAGCGCGACGAGGCGGTCGAACAGCCGCCGCGCCGCGCGATCGGAGAGGCCGGCGTGGGAAGCGGCGGCGGCGGGCGTGACGGCGTCGTCAGCAAGCAGCATCTCGACGACGCGCCCTGCGCCTTTCGCGCGCAACATCGGCGCGACGGCGAGGACCTTCTGCGCGCGTCGCGCCAGATCGACGGCGAGCGCATGGGCCTCGACGACCGCGCGCCCATAGGCGCGCGCGACGGACTCGGCCCAGTTGTCGTCCGTTGGTCGCGGGCGGCTTGTCCTTTCCCTTCCCATTTCCCCTGACCCTGCCCCGCGCCGCAGCGACGGATGCAGGATCGCGACGGCGAGCAGCGGAATCGGCCGCGCCCAGGCCAGACGGCTCGCCAAAGCGAGATCGGCGACCACGAAGGCGAAGACTTCCGCGTCGGCAGCGATGGGGAAGGGTTTCATCGCAGCCGCGCTGGCCCGCGCTGCGGCCATGAGCGGGTCGGGTGCCGTGACAGCAGCGGCGGCGAGCGCGCTGGCGTCAATGGCCACACTGACCTCCAGAAGCTCCGCCGCGCGCAAGATCGCCGCATCGAAGCGCCCGCCCTGCGGCGCATAAAGGCGGAAGACGCGATGCAGGCGACCGGCCGGGCTCGTTTCACCGCCACCCGGAAGATGCTCGGCGTCGCGAAGCGCGCCCGCATCCTCGCGCAGCCGCGCCAGCGTCGCGCAGGAATCGGCGGCGCGCAGCGCGAGCCGTTGCCGCAAACAACCGGCATAGACCGGCTCGCCCCCGTCGGCGCCGCGCAGGATCTGGTCGAAAAGCGCCAGGCCAGCGCCGGCAGAAAAGGCGGCCGCACCCGGATCAGCGCCCTGGGATCGCGCCCAGCGCGGAAGCGGTTGAATTTCGAGGCGGATCGCAGGCGTCACCGCCTCGGCGCGACGCGCGCGGGGGACTCGCTTTGCGACGGAAATGGGCGCGGACGTTGACATCGAATCAAGCAAGGACATGGGAAGAATCGTAGCCCACGGCGGCGCTTTGTCACCTGTTTTCACGCAAAATCCGCCGGGCTTGTCTTGTCTAAAACATGTCCGATAATGTGCGCTTATCGGACATCACCGCGCGCGCGGCGAACCCCACCGCGTTTCCGGGCGAAAGCGCTCGAAATCGCCCGAGGCGAGCGGTCCGAGGCGTCGGATTTTTCGCGCGAAACGACACGAGACCCTCAAACGGGGCGCCAACAGAGGATGAGATGGCTGATCCGGAAGACAATGAAGCCGGCGACGCGCCGCTCATGGAGCGGACCCCCTCCCCCCATCTCGCCGCGCTCGGCGAAAGGGCGCGCGACTACGCCCGCAACGCCCGCTCGGAGAACACAAGGCGCGCCTATGACGCCGATTGGCGCCAATTCGCCTCCTGGCTGCGCCGCTCCGGCCTCGATCCCCTGCCCCCGGACCCGCAGACCGTCGGCCTCTATCTCGCCGCCTGCGTGCAGGATTCGCCCGGCCAGCCGGCGCTGAGCGTCTCGTCGCTCGAGCGCCGGCTCTCGGGAATCTGCTGGCGCTACCGCCAACTGGGCGAACCGCTCGATACGTCGGATCGCCATATCGCCACCGTGCTCGCCGGCATCCGCCGCGCCCATGGCCGCCCGCCGGTGCAGAAGGACGCGATCTTCGCCGACGAGCTGATGGCCATGCTGGCGACGCTCGACAACGATCTGCGGGGCCTGCGCGACAAGGCGATCCTCGCGCTCGGGTTCGCCGGCGGCCTGCGCCGCTCCGAAATCGTCGGACTCGACTGCGGTCCCGGCGAAAGTGAAGACGGGACCGGCTGGATCGAGGTTTTTCGCCCCTCGAATGGGGCCGGAGAAACGCCGGAAGCGCGCCCGTCGGATACCGCTGGCGAGGGCGGTCTGCTGCTCACCATCAACGGCAAGACCGGCTGGCGCGACGTCGAAATCGGCCGCGGCTCGCGACCCGAGACCTGCCCCGTCGCCATGCTCGAGACCTGGCTGCGGCTCGGGCGGATCAGCCGCGGGCCGGTGTTTCGCCCCGTCGCCCGCAAGAACGGCGGCGTCTCGCCCGAGCGCTTGACCGACAAACATGTCGCCCGGCTCGTGCAAAAGACCGCGATCGCCGCCGGAATTCGCGGCGATCTTCCCGAAGGCGAGCGCCGCCTGGCCTTTTCCGGCCATTCCTTGCGCGCCGGCTTAGCCTCCTCGGCGAAAATCGAGGAAGCGCATGTGCAAAAGCACCTCGGCCACGCCAGCGCCGAAATGACCCGCCGCTATCAGCGCAAACGCGACCGCTTCAAGGTCAATCTCACCAAGGCCGCGGGGTTGTAAGGGGCGAGCCTCTTGGCGACGAGCTCTTGCATGCGTGCGACTTGCGCGATAAATAGTCCCTCAAAAGGGATATGTTTTTTAGTCATGCCGCACACCGCCGCCAACCTCACGCCCCGAGAAGTCGCCGAGCTCGCCGGCGCGCCCAAGCGCTCGATCGAAAAAGCCGTCGAGGAGAAGGTCCTGCCCGTTCATATCGGCGAGATCGCCGCCCTGACGTACGGAAAGAACGCCAAGGCCCGGCGCTTCCTGGGGCTCGAGAGCGTCGCCTATATCGCGCTGATGCGCCGCCTGCGGGATCTCTCCCTGACGATCGCCGGCAAACGCAAGCTGGCCAAAGCGCTCCAAGCGTTCGACCTGCCCCGCCTCAAATCCGCGAAAATCGAACTCGCGCCATCTGTCACAGCTGACGTCGGCGAACTCGCCGGCGACGCGCTGGAGCGCGCCGATCGCTATCTGCGCGCCCGCGATGCGTGGATCGAAAGCGTCCCAGGCATCAAGGGCGGCCTTCCCGTCATCAAGGGCACGCGTCTGACCGTGCACGCCATCGAAGCGCGCGTCGCCCATGGCGACACTTTGGACGAGATCGCCGCCGAAAATCCCGATCTCCCGCGCGAAGCCTTGGAGGCGGCGCTGTTGTTCGCCAAGGCGCATCCCCTGCCCGGCCGGCCGCCGAATATTTCCCGCCCGGCCGCCTGAGACATGCGTCTCTTCATCGACGAATGCCTGTCGCCCACATTCGCGCGCCAGCTTGCCGAACTTGGGCACGACGCCATTCATCCGCTGCATGGCGGCCGGCGCGGCCAGCTCGATCACACGGTCAAGGACGCCTGCATTGCAGAAGATCGGGTGATCGTCACCGAAAATGTCGGCGACTTCAAAGCGCTCCTCGGCAAGGAACCTATTCACCCCGGCCTGATCGCATTGCCGCAAACCGGCCGAGTGCAGGGATGGGCGCTGATCCTCGCGGCGCTGGCCTTCCTCGAGCGGCAAGGCCGCGATCCGATGGACGCCTTGGTCAATCATTGCCTCGAATTCGACGAGACAGGGAAACCGCGACTTCATCCGCTTTTCGCGCCCGATTGAGACGTCATCCCGCCCTCTTGCGCTCGCGCGCCGCTTTGGCGGCCTTGCCGCGTAACAGCGCCATCAGAACAGGTCCGAGCGAGAATTCCCCTTCCCGCGCCTTGGCGGTCAAAACCCGCAAATAGCCGCCTGCGGATTTGATTTCATCGCCGCGCTGCAGGATGGCTGCAATGACGATCGAGGCGTCGTGTTCCCCCATCACCTCCAACGCCTGCCTCCATGCGTCCGGCGAGATGCCGAGCGCCGAGCGCACGATCGCCGCCGCGTCGACGAGATCGCGCCAGCATGAAATCTCCCCGCCTTTGCCGTAGTCGACAATGTCCGGACAGGCTTGCAGCACCATCCCGAGCGGATAAGGTCTGGGCGTCAGGGGTGAGCGGTGAGCGACCTTAGGATCAAGTTCCCCAACTTCCCAATCCGCTGCCCTATCGGCTTTCGCTTCTTCGCCCGTTGGCCCGGGCGGTTCGACCCTGCCTTCTTGAAGGCTAGGTTCAAGATCAGAAATATTTGTGGTTTGATTCTGTATGTGCCGCTCAGTTTGAGACTCATTGCCGCTCATATTTTGGCGTTTCACGTGAGTTTCCAGCGAGTTATTGATTTCGCTGGCAAGGGTTCCTAGTTCCTGCGCCAAAGCCTCGAGATCAGCCCGTGTCATTTTGCGGGCCAGGCGACCGGACAGCGCCTGATAGTCGCCGTCGCAAGCCTCCCAGTCGCCGGGAACGCCCTCTTCCATGCCTGCCTCAATCATCTTGGCGATGTCGCGTCGCATCAGGGTGACTTTTTCGCGGAGCAAGGCCACCGCGCGGTTTTCCGCGCGCACCTCTTCGGCGAGATTTTCGATCTCGCTGGCGCGCGCGATGAGCGGCGTCAGATCGAAGCCGAAGGCATCCTCGATCTCGCCCCCCTCCCCTCTTCGCGCGAAGCGTTTGCCGTTGGGTGAGTCGCGCCGAATGATCAGGCCGGTGTCAACAAGCGAAGCGAGATGACGCCGCAACGTCGCCGGCGCCATGCCATGAGCCCGGATCGACAGCTCCCTATTTGAAGGGAAGACAATGATCCCGGTGTCCGAACCACTTTCCGACGCCTTAACGTCCTTCTCGGGCAGTGTCAGCGCCGTCTCCTGATGGAAGCTCAGCAACGCGTGCAGCACCGACAGCGCCCGGTCGGTGACGCCGAGCGGCGCTTTTGCCTCCGTCAGCGCCCGAAACAGCCGCCATTTGTGGACGACGGTTTCTGAGGCGTCCGGGCGGGACGCGAATTCTTTAGTCGCCGCCTGGTTTGCCACCATGGCAAGCGACAGCGATCGCCGCCCGAAGGGCGTCGTTGTTTGTCTTTGCATGATCCTTTGCCTCGTTCAGGCAAAAGAAATCCGCTCGCCGAAATAGGCGCCAAAACTCTTGACTGTGATTCGCGGAAGTGGGATTCTCGGAGTGCTTAGATCAGAGAAAGGCTTCCGGGCGGCGACGTTCGGGGGCTTTTTTCTTTTGCGGTTTAATCTCCTGATTCGCTATTGATCTTCGTTTCCCTGAACGCCCTGTAGAGCGTATCCAGGTTGGACGAGATGTATCGGCCGAACTCGCCTGCATTTTTTGATTTGAGCGAGAGGTTGAAGCTGTCTCCGGTATTCCGGTAGCTTGCGGCCACTGTCTTGTCTTCTGGTGCCCAGGACGCCGCTTCGATCCGCCCTCGCGCTGGCTTTCGCGGATTCCTCCCGAGTGCCTTCAGCTGCGCAAGCAGATAATTGAACCTATCGATCGCGTCTTTGGAGCGAAATTCTTCGGACTTTACGATGGAGATTGCGGCTTCAGCCTTCTGCGGCTGCTTAACCTGCTTCTTGAGTTCTTCCCACCTATCGCGACCAACTGTTCTGGCAGCGCCGATCGCTTCGATCACCGGGGGAGGAACCGTCTCCGCGATGGAAAGCATTCTGGACATCAAAGTGTCATCGATCGTCAGGGCCGATTTAATCGTTTCCTTCCGCTGTCCCATATCGAGAAGCTTTTTGGCGAACAGGGCCTTTTCGATGAAAGACAGATTTGCGCGTGCAGTGTTTTCCTGTCCCTGCGCGACAATATGCGCAATATCCTCAAGATTCTTGACGACGGCGCGAACGGGAAAGCCAAGTTCTCTGGCGACCCGTGCGCGACGGTGCCCGAATACGATCATATAGCGACCTTTGATCTGCGGATGCGGCCGCACGAGGATCGGGGTCGATTGCCCATGCTCTCGGATCGCCTCCCGGAGATGAACGTAATCTTCATCGTCGTCTTCGATGCGATCGGCGATGAAAGACTGATCCAGAACGGCGACGTCGAGTTCGACGATCGACTCCCCTGCGAGCATTTTTTTCGCGTTTTCCGCCATCTCGTCGATGGAAAGCATCATCGAGCGCGACGCCCCACGCAGCGCGTAATCGTGGCGGGCGACAGCGTCGGCCTTCGACGTCTCTGCCCCGGTGATGCTCGTGAGGAGGTTCTTGCGGGCCACGTCAGGCTCCTTCCTCTTGCGCCAATCGCTTGAGGTTTCGGGCGGTTTTACCATTCTGCACGGCTGTCAAAATCTGGCTCATTTGCGACCCCACGCTTTGTGGACGAGAGCCGCGATCTCCTCATTGACCGCGTTCAGCGCCTCTAGGGCACGGTCATAGGTGGCGCGGGTGAATTGGGAGCGCTCGACCTCATACAGGGTTTGGTTGGTGATGCCCGCGTCCGAAATGGCGGTTGATTTCACCATTGGGTTTTTCAGCATCTGCTTTGGAAAAAGCGCTTGCATGAATCCGACCATCTGCGCCTGAGGGCCGTCGGTTGGCTCGTAGCGCGTGACGAGATAGCGAAACCACTTGAGGCGGACGTCAGCTCCCGCGCTGCTGATCGACTGAAGGATCCCGCCCAGCATGAGCAGAAATTGGCTCATGGACATCACATCCAGCATCTGAGGATGGATGGTGATGAGAACAGCGGTAGAGGCGGTCAGAGCGGTTAAGGTGAGATAGCCGAGCTGCGGAGGGCAATCGATCACCACTATATCGTAATTTGCATCGACCTCCTTCAAAGCGTCGGTGATCCGGGTGAAAAACATCCGTCCTTCGGCCGAGGACTTGTCGGAAGCCGCGAGGGGGGTTTCGTATTCGTATTCCTGAAGTTCGAGATTCGCGGGAACAATGTCTAGCCCAGGAAAATTCGTTCGCCGAATAACCTCGGAAATCGGCTTCCGAGCGTCGTCGTAGCGGAGCGCCTCATAGAGTGAGGGATTTCTGTCGAGCTCGGGCTGGATGCCGTGGAGCGCGGACAGGGACGCTTGTGGATCAAGGTCGATCGCGAGCACGCGATGACCCGTAAGAGCAAGATGTTGAGCTAGATGGGCCGCCGTCGTTGTTTTACCGCTGCCGCCCTTGAAATTGACGACCGCGATGACCTGAAGACGCTCCCCCGCGCGTCTGTATGGCACGTATTTTTTGAAATCAGCTCTGCCATGACGGTCAAGATACTGCCGCAGCTCCAACATTTGCTCGGCCGTATAGGTTCTGCGTCCCGAAACAGAGGTTGTCGGAGTGGGGCCCTTGCCTTCGAGATGAAGCTTCTTGATGTTGGATGGCGTCACACCCAAAAAATAGGCAACCTCCGCCAATGAAAAGGGACGGAGGCTCTTGATGGCATCCGGCGGATAATGCTCCAACCGAAGCATATTCAGCTTGTCCGAGATCAACTCTCCCTGTTCGAGAATGGTCTCGTAGAAGCTGAACCCTTCAGTTTGGTCGATTGCTGTCATCACGTTCAT